>NZ_JAWJYP010000004.1:0-146197 GCF_033063275.1 Nitrosomonas sp. Is37
TACGCGATATGACAAATTGAAAAGAAATTACGAAAGTATGATTGCCATGGCATGTGGATATCTGTGGCTACCTATGTAAAATGTCAACAGACCCTAGTCAATAAGCAACACATCAAACTTCAAGCTATAAAACATAACCGGCTTGCAAATAACCAACTAAGGAGTTCTCCTATCACCTGAATCAATGAAATCAACATTTCACGTTTGTCTCTATCATCTTCTACGAATTTGGTCTTGCTCTTTCAGTGACTTAAATGATTAAACGGTCAAGTTGTTTGCTTGCCACTTACTCTAAGATGTGGCAGAATCCTTGCCTATTATGCACTTAATCGCATAGTATAACAGTCAGTATTTCCTTGATTAACGCTATCTAAGAGAAAAAATGAAAGAATCCGAACATGCCATTCAATCCAGTGTAGTCGCAGAAACCATGTCAGCTGGTGGTAGCGCAATCCCGCCTAAAGCAGGTGATTCAACTTTCATCGATAGCGTCCCACCTTTGCAGATGGGGCGTGACCTTGTTGAAGATGCAGTCAAGAAAAGTAAATTTAGCGTTTCCCAGATTCTGGTACGGGGATTTTTGTGCACACCATTTCTTGCCTATGCCACAGCTCTCTCCGCATTGCTGGCATCTCAAGGATGGCCGACAGCAGCCGCTGGTCTTCTTTTCCCAGTTGGCTATATCATGCTGGCAATACTCGGTCTTGAAATGGCGACTGGCAGTTTCTCCGTTATGCCCATGGCTTTACTTGCTGGGCGAATCAAATTATTAAGCGTGATAAGTAACTGGACATGGACATTCATAGCCAATCTGGTTGGCGGCATTTTCTTCGCCTGGTTGCTTTGGTTTGCCTTGACCAAGGGAGGTGCAGGAGAAATTCCTGGTGTATTGACCACGCTAGCTAGACTCGCTGAAAAGAAAGCCTCTTATTCCGAATATGGCATGACTGGCTGGTTTGCGGCTATTGGTATGGGAGTGTTATGTAACTGGCTAGTCAGCCTCGGACCAGTTTTCGCGAAGGCATCGCGAAGTGTGCCTGGCAAGGTGATGCTGATCTGGCTACCCATTGCAACCTTCTTTGCGCTTGGTTTTGAGCATGCTGTCGTAAATATGTTTGTCTTTCCGGTAGGAATTCTATCTGGCGCTGATGTAACCATTTCACAATGGTGGCTATGGAATCAAATTCCAGTAACGATAGGCAATATTCTGGGAGCAGTAGCATTTAATTCAGTGTTGTGGTACCGCACACATAGTGCATAAAACAGAATAGCGCGGCAATGTATTTAATGTACCTCTACCGCGCACATTCAAGTTTTAACGATCCTGGTTCCGAACATAATGCGTAGCGTCCAGGCGACAGCCCAAGCACTTCCACCTAATAAAAGCAGTTGTCCTAGAATACGTTGGTCACTCAGCAGATAATTTGCACAAAGGCGATCTGGCAGATCTAGATATAACCACCCTAGACGCATAAAAGTAGCCCAAAATTCCAATTTTAGAACTCCTTGCGCGATAGGATGAAGCAATGGCCAACTTAAACTAAGCGAAATACCCATTAAAGGAATCGTAATAAATTTTACTAACTCGAAATACCATTCTGATACCGCTGCATCCAGGGCGCGTGGCAACATCCAGTAAGTCATGATAACAATAGCCAACGCCATACCTGTTATTCCCCATCGATTCCATGGTACTATCTTGCTTTTCCAATGCTCAGATAATGATTTTCCGATCATCCATCCAATTATCGTCAATATTGGGATCTGAACCAGCATGTGTGTCACCATACTTTGTTCCAGAAATTGTTGCAAAGGAGGTAAAACCAGTGCAACAAACGCTACCAGCAACAACCATTCCTGCTTAATCTTGATGGACATTTTCTTTATTTATTACTTGAGTTAGATATTCTTTTAGCTCATTAAGCTGCTCTACGCCAAAAATAGCAACTAACCTACTCTCTGGGTCAATAACATGATAGCCTGCAGAATGTGTATAACCACCATATTCATCAGGGATAACGATTACCTTAAAGAAATCAAGAATAATTTCTTTCTGCGATAAACTGGTTGGACGCGCCGCCATCCAGTATTTTAAATTGGCAGAAAAGTGAGAAAGGTGTTCTTTTAGTCTCTGAGGAGTATCATTTTCTGGGTCGAAACTGATACTCAAGAAACGTAAATTATTTTTCTCTAGTTGCGCAGCAAAATCATTTTGTAGGCTTCTTAAGCCGCTGCTAAGTATCAGACATACACTTGGGCAGCTCGTATAAATAAAATCTATAACTATAAATTGACCGTGCCAGTCGTGCAAACTAACAAGCTCTGAATCTTGATTCTGTAAACGCCAGTTAGGTACAGAACGAGGATTCTCACGCACTTCGAGGCGGCGTGCTTCTTCTACAGTAAAAGCACGCCCGCCATCTGTGCTTACCCACAGAATGAGCAATCCAGTGATAACTATGAAAATCGTTGCCAGGAAAGTTCTCACTCCTTATTTCTCCTTTAGCCAAAAGGCCAAAAATATCTCAAAACCGGTTGCTTATCTTACCTATAGCCACACTTGCTTTCTGAGTGATATTTAAGACCTTTTTTAACAATTCTCCCTGATGAGGGAGAATTGTAACTTTAGCGCGGATCAGCAGCCCGAGGCAAGCTGATAAGCGCACGCAACGTAAATAACAGTGCTCCCACTACAACCAATGCAGCAGCCACAGTACCAACCTGTGCAAAGGTTACCCATTCTGTCATATGGGTTGCCCAGCGACGAGGAATACCGTTTGCGCCACTGGCAAGAAAGACCATGGATGTCATGAGGGCACCGATTAAGTAAGCATAGAATCCTAAGTTATCAGTTGCCTTGAGTTGATCACCTTGACGTCCCTCACCAGTAAGATGATAGGTAAAACCAAAGATCATCGGCAGCAATCCAAGTAGCAAGTAGAAGTGGAAATGCCCTGGCACCCACAAGGTGTTATGGAATACTCGATTGACGGTGATCATCGCATCCAGAATAGCAGGGATTACACCTGCGGCCCAGCCAAACATAGATAAGAACAATAATTTTGTAGTGGTACTCCATTGAATACCAGAACGATAAACGATCATTAATGCACCGTAGCCAGTAACTACCAGAACTGGTATGCCACTACCAAAAGAAAGCACTTGCCCGACTATCAATGCCCATTGAGGCATCGGAAAATCCATCATTAAATGATGTGGGTAAACTGCCATCACCATGAACACAATAGCAAACCAGGCTGCATAAAAGACCTTGTTAGTTTTCCATGGGCGACCCGTGTATCGAGGCAATAATTCATACACTGCAGTAACAGATGCATAAATGGTAGCGTTAATGAAGACATGACCAAAGAAATAAATTAAATTTTTCATCAGTAATGCATCAGGCTGGAACTCTGGCGTGTAAAGATTAATCAGGCCCATGACCAATACCACCGCTCCTGCAGCTATACCTAAAAAGTTGACAATCATCACCATGGTACCGGCGACTACAGTTGCTGGATGGGTATAATCAACTGCTTCCTTACCAAAAAGCTGAGTGAGTCCAAGCGCTCTAGAGAGGCTACCATAGCGCGCTAGAATGCCTCTGCCCATATCCAGATAAAGAATCAGAAATCCAGTTCCAATGACCAGCAACCCTAACTGAAAAACAGCTGCTGCTCCTGTAGACCAGACTCCCATAGATTTGGCTGGCAAGGGATAAAGAAAGGTCCACGCGCCTCCATAACCACCCAGAAAAATGGAGCCCAGAATCATGACGACGCCGGTCAGAAAAATGATGAAATTGATCCAGAATATGCTATTGCTTAAGCGTACATATTGACGTAAAAAATACCATAATACCCCGGTCGAGGCGATTCCTGCCGCACCCACAACCCCTACACCGTGCACTGTCATGATTTGATAAAACAAGTCAGCGCCAATTTCCAGCCAGGTACCTTGCACTGCCCTCATGGTCAGCCCAGCTAGCATCATTAACAGAAATACCAGTAATCCCCCGATCAGATGCGCCTTGACAGCAATCAGGGCATTCTTGTTTTCTGAATCGCTATATTCAATTTTTCCACTCGCTACCGCTGTACTACTCATAACCCCCTCCACTCTTTAATTGTTCTCAATATTACTGTTGATCTGCTTATTTTACTGTTAACTCTGTGATCATGGCGTGATGTGCCAAACCACAATACTCCAGGCACAGAATTTTATATTTCCCTGGCTTATCAAATGTATGCAAAAGTTTATTGGTGTAGCCTGGCATAGCCTGGGTTTGTCCAACTAAATTCAAATTTTCATCATAGATGCCGAATCCATGGTTTACATCCTCTCCAGTCACAAGGAAAGTAACCGGTTTGCCTGCATCCACGGTATCAGGCGCTATCGTCCAATACCACTGATATGCACCTACCTTTACAACCTGGTGGTCATTCTCAGGATAATCTTTTTTCTGATCTGGGATTGGGAACGGATTAGTTGAAACAAATGAAACGGCAATACCAAGGGTAAGTAAGAAAAGAAACCATTTGCTACGTACCCCATACCATTTCTTTGTGATTGACGGATAATCTGCTTCAACTTTCTTTGAATTAACAATAACAAAGTAAAAAACTGCTACGATCAAACCCATGCACACAAGTGTGACAGCATATACTGTTGAAACCATTTTAAATTTCTCCCTCCATTTAATTGACGTTCAAACCCGCGAATCTACATTTGATATAAAGTGCTGTCAACTTATTCTTGACATAAAAAAATCCATTTTTGCCTTGTGGTTTATTGAGTTACGCTCGATCTACCCCTGACAGATCAGGAATCTTTCGTAAGTATATATGCATAAAACCAAGATAACATCAACTATAGCTAAACCAGTTAGGAATGATTCAAAGAGCATTCTCATTGAAGAGACCCTCGATGGAGCATCGAAATTTTCTGCGCAGGACTTTTGATTGCGCTCATTTGTGTTCTATGAGGTTGAGGTCCGGGGAGTAAGCGGGTAGGTATTCGAGCACGTGCCCAGCTTTGGCGATGACCTCCTGGATATCCTGTCGCTTGTGGAAAGCGGCGTTGTCCATCACGATGACGCAAGCCGGAGGAAGTTTGGGCAACAGGTCTTGCACGGTCCACGCGTAGAAAACATCGGCATTAATGCTCGTCTTGAACAATCCGATGGTATGCAGGAATTCTCCGATCAGCGCACCGATGACGTTTGTCCGCTCTTTGGCATGCCAGTCCCGGACGCCGTAGCATCTTTGCCCCAGGGGAGGATATCCATGCATGCGCGGCATATCATGGGCAAATCCACTTTCATCAATGTAAACAATCGTGCGACCGACAGTTTCATGCGCCTTGATTTTTTCCTGGAAGGAAAGCCGTGCGCCTTCGTTCGCCCCAGGGTGCCGCAGTGTTTTTTTATAGCTCACGCGCAATTTCCTCAGGGCAAGAAAAATCGCATTTTGCGTAACACCCAGACGCTTTGCTCGCTCAAACTGGTAAGCATCGGGGTAATCGAGAACATCCTGGCGCAGCGCGTCGAGATCAATCTTGCGTCTTCTGAGCCCTTGTGGCTTGCGATAGATATTATTAATCCAGCGCGCCACGCTTGCCACACCAACATCAAACCGGGCCGCCACCTCCGCTATTGTGAGTCCTTCTTTCTTTCGAACAGACAGAACTTTACGGCGAAAATCCAGCGTATATGCCATGCCTTCTATCATAATCATAATTATCTTGTTTTGCTATATCAATCGGGAATACAGAAGTCGAAATGACAGCAAAAAAAGATTCCAGTACTTCTGGTGCAAAACATAACTTCACCTGCATAACATCCAACATGGTATAGCCGTCCAGCTACCCGATTACAGACAAATTGTTTCCGCATCAATAGTCGCAGTAGCTGCAAACCGTATTTACCTTATCTGTACTGCGCTGTGTTTGTGTTATCCTGGAAACCATGGGGGACCGTTTAGTTGAAAAGTTAATGCCTCGGCATAAATCCCTCCTGCAACCGCACGATGAGGCTACTAGGAGAGCGCATCCCATGTTGCGCCAAATGCGAATACTGCGTTGCTCTTTGTTATGAGGGAGCAGCCTTTCATCGCACCTTGCTTACCCCCAGCTAAACGCATGCCACGTCGCATCCAATCACAGTTTTTAGGATTATTGCTATGATCGACAATTTAAGGAAAACAACTGCAGGATGGATGCCCAATCCGCAAACAAACGCTCTATCCAGATGAAATCAAACTGATTGCTGTTGATTGCGCAACGCTATCATTAGCCGATTTTAGGAAATCGCGCCATCTTCAAAATCGGTGCGCCGCAAAACCCGGTCACAAACACAGGTAACTGATTTAGAATAGAATTTTTTGTGGATAGCTTTTAGATTTGATGCAAAATGCTATTGATCTAACTCACGCTATCAAATTGATTACACGAGATCTTCTCACTTCTATGAGTGATTCGGTTCAGTTTTACAGTTATTGAGCAATGATTCGATCGCAGTTCTAAGGGGAGATAGAGGCATTGCCAAAGCAAATTGATTCAAATTTTGCGCGGCCCTTTGGCTAAGTTGTGGTTTCTGTTTAGATGAAATGCTAAACAAATTTTTACGGTAATCGGCATACACGATAATTTGAATAGATTCTACTTGTGAACCAAACTTTCTTAGTAATGATGGGGTAATATATTTTAATTTTGCGGCTATAGTACTGTTATCTGCATAGATTACGAGCAATCCATCAGAAAATTTACCAATAATGCATCGTTTAGCTAGTTGAGGAGAAACAATTCTAAAAAATGTGCATTGTATCTCAATAATTTGATTTGCTGACACGAACAAGCTCTGATGAGCCGGCATCCTGCTAAGGACGTTTAGAAAGCCGCTCACTCTGTGCGCAGTCATAAACTTTACCGCCATTCCAAAATACGTTAATTTAACCTAAAAAGCGCAGCTGAACAAGCTATCCCATGCATGTCATCCAGGCAATACTACACCCTTCACGAGAATTATTTTCCCCGCTTGCAGGATAATTGAAATAGAACTTGTTTACGAATACGACATCGGCATGTACACTCGCGAACCCCATTTCTCATATATTACACTAGCTAATGTTTAATAATAGCATTACTAACATCATCTTCATTAATGGCTGTTAGTGTGTTCTGAACTGCTGATGGAAGCGTTTCCGGTCTATGCTCTAGCGCCAATTCCAGAACCTGATCTATCCATTTTACTGGTTGAATTTTCAGCTTGCTCTTTATATTTGCCGGGATTTCATTTAAATCTTTAATATTATCTTCTGGTATCAGCACCATCTTAATACCACCGCGATGAGCCGCTAATAATTTTTCTTTGAGCCCCCCTATTGGCAATACTTCTCCACGTAGTGTTATCTCTCCAGTCATAGCTATGGTTGCACGCGCTGGAATACCCGTCAGTACAGAAACCATAGCAACGCAAATCCCAATACCTGCACTTGGCCCATCCTTGGGTGTGGCACCTTCTGGCAAATGAATATGAATATCTTTTTTTAAATAAAAATCCTCTGCTATGCCAAGTATTGCTGCACGACTACGGACCACAGATAGTGCAGCTTGCACTGATTCCTGCATAACTTCACCTAATTTCCCTGTAGTAATCGTTTTTCCTTTACCTGGCAGCGCTACCGCCTCAATTGTTAGCAACTCACCGCCTACTTCAGTCCATGCCAAACCAGTCACTTGTCCTATCTGATTCTTCTCTTCTGCAACTCCATACGTATAACGATGAACTCCCAAATATTTAGCAAGATTCCGCGAATTAACGGTAAGTCCCTCTTTCTCTTCCTTCTTATTACTTACGATAGTCTTTACCACCTTACGACAAATCTTGGATATTTCACGCTCCATACTACGCACACCAGCTTCGCGCGTATAATGCCGGACAATATCTCGTAGAGCAGATTCAGACAGTATCAGTTCATTTTCTTTAAGTCCATGGTTTTGTATTTGTTTAGGTAATAAGTACCGTTTGGCAATATGAAGCTTCTCATCTTCCGTATAACCCGATAAACGTATCACTTCCATACGATCAAGCAGTGCAGAGGGTATATTCAGTGTATTTGCTGTCGCAACAAACATCACATCGGATAAATCGTATTCAACCTCAATATAATGATCAACAAAAGTACTATTTTGCTCTGGATCAAGCACCTCCAATAACGCTGATGCTGGATCTCCGCGAAAATCCATTCCCATCTTATCTACTTCATCCAATAAGAAGAGTGGGTTTTTGACACCAACCTTAGTCATATTTTGTAGAATTTTTCCTGGCATCGACCCTATATAAGTACGACGATGACCTCGTATTTCTGCCTCATCACGTACCCCTCCTAAAGACATACGCACAAATTTCCGATTAGTCGCACGAGCAATAGATCTTCCAAGAGAGGTCTTACCAACTCCTGGGGGACCGACAAGGCAAAGGATTGGTGCTTTTAGTTTGCTAACCCTTTGTTGTACTGCCAAATATTCAACTATTCTTTCTTTAATTTTTTCTAATCCGTAATGATCTTGCTCTAACACAGCTTCTGCTGCATTAAGATCCTTACAAATTTTACTTTTCAACTTCCACGGTAACGAAACTAACGTGTCAATATAATTGCGGACCACCGTTGCCTCAGCTGACATCGGTGACATAAGACGCAATTTTTTAAACTCTGACTCAGCTTTCGCAAGAGCATCTTTAGGCAGTGAAGCAGCTTTAATTTTTTTCTCGATTTCCTCTAGATCAGCTCCTTCCTCTCCTTCCCCCAATTCTTTCTGAATGGCTTTTACCTGTTCATTCAGATAGTAATCTCGCTGACTCTTCTCCATCTGACGCTTAACTCTTCCGCGAATACGCTTTTCTACTTGAAGAATATCGAGCTCCGTTTCCAACAAACCAAGTAAATGCTCTAATCGCTTCTGCACATCAAAAATTTCAAGTATTTCCTGCTTTTTCTCTAATTTCAGTGGCAGATATGCAGCGATAGTATCAGCCAGTCGTCCGGCTTCATCAATACCCGCAAGAGATGCTAGAATTTCAGGCGGTATTTTCTTATTTAATTTTACAAACTGATCAAACTGTGATACTAGAGCACGGCGAGCAGCCTCTATTTCTGGTGTGTTAGTAGCACTTTCAGTCGAGATCTGAATTGCCTTTCCTGAAAAATAAGATTCCGAGTCAATAAATTCTAAAATACGCCCCCGATAGCTCCCTTCCACCAGCACTTTAACAGTACCATCAGGAAGTTTAAGCATTTGAAGAAGACTCGAAACACAGCATATGCTATAAAGATCTCGTGGTGTAGGATCATCCTTGGCCGCTGATTTCTGGGCTACTAACAAAATATTCTTACCAGATTCCATAGCAAGCTCTAATGCCTTTATGGATTTTGGTCGCCCGACAAATAGTGGGATCACCATATGTGGAAAAACAACTACATCACGTAATGGTAATAATGGCAAAATCAATTGATTGGATTCGTTATCGTTAGCTACCGAGGTCATATTTTCACTTTAGATTAAGCACCACCGGTCTAAATTATGGTGCTATTCAAAAATATAGAATTAGGAATACTACAGTGTACAGTAGTTATTTCATGCGCTTCTGAATTTGATGTTTTTTACCAACTTTACTCTAGATATACTAGTTATACTTGGCCATCATAATTCTTTAAGCTTGCTTTGAATTCTTAGTAATCTTTGGTTGTTCTGAATAAATCAAAATTGGTTTGATATCACCATTTACAGATCCATGATCAATCACAACTTTAGAAACGTTTTCAAGGGAGGGTAAATCATACATTATATCTAATAATATCTCTTCCAGAATTGATCGCAAGCCACGTGCGCCTGTTTTACGCATCAATGCTTTCTTAGCTATCGCTTTGAGCGCTTGCTCCCGGAACTCTAATTCAACACCTCCTTCCATGTTAAATAGCTTCCAGTATTGCTTAATCAAAGCATTTTTAGGTTCAGTTAATATTTGGATCAGAGCAGCCTCATTAAGTTCATCTAATGTTGCAATGACTGGCAAACGTCCAACAAACTCTGGAATTAAACCATACTTAATCAAGTCCTCAGGCTCAACAGCTTTTAATACTTCATTAATCTCTTTATGATTATTACGGTTGATTATTTCAGCGCCAAAACCTATACCGCCTTTTTCCGATCGCGACCGTATTATTTTATCAATGCCATCAAATGCTCCCCCACAAATAAATAAGATATTGGTGGTATCTATTTGAATGAACTCCTGATTAGGATGCTTACGCCCACCTTGGGGAGGGACTAAAGCAATTGTCCCCTCTATTAACTTTAACAAAGCTTGCTGCACACCCTCGCCTGAAACATCTCGCGTAATAGAAGGATTATCAGATTTACGTGAAATCTTATCTATTTCATCAATGTAAATAATACCGCGCTGAGCCTTTTCTACATCATAGTTACACTTCTGCAGTAATTTCTGAATGATATTTTCTACATCCTCTCCCACATATCCCGCTTCGGTCAGTGTTGTTGCATCGGCAATAATAAATGGCACATCTAATAATCTTGCCAATGTTTGTGCTAGCAGCGTTTTACCGGAACCAGTGGGGCCAATTAAAAGAATGTTACTTTTTGCAAGCTCAATATCATCAGTATCACTGACTTTGGTAAAATTCCTTAAACGCTTATAGTGATTATAGACAGCTACAGAAAGAATCTTCTTGGCTGATTCTTGACCGATAACATATTGATCAAGAATCTTACAAATTTCACGAGGTGTGGGTAAATTAGATTTCACTAATTTGGTAGTTTCATTAAGTTGCATTTCTTCACGAATAATGTCGTTACAAAGATCAATACATTCATCGCAAATAAATACAGACGGCCCTGCAATGAGCTTCCTCACCTCATGCTGACTTTTGCCACAAAAGGAACAATAGAGAAGTTTATCGCCATCCATTTTTTCAGACATAATTTGACTCCATGACCATTGAGCAACGCGACTTTAATAAAGAAATAAAACTATTCAAATCTAATTACACCTCTTGAGGCATATGCCCAATTTATTTCTTATTGTCTCTACTCGTAAATACAGCGTCTACGAGACCATACTTTACTGCTTCTTCGGCACTAAGAAAATTATCACGGTCCGTATCTCTTTCGATGGTTTCTACTGATTGACCACTATGCTTAGCCATGATCTCATTCAAACGACTTTTCAGATACAAAATCTCTCTAGCATGAATTTCTATATCCGAAGCTTGCCCCTGAAATCCCCCCATAGGTTGGTGAATCATGACGCGAGAGTTAGGTAAACAAAAGCGCTTACCCTTTGCTCCAGCCGCCAACAACAAAGAACCCATACTTGCAGCCTGACCAACACAAAAAGTGCTGACATCCGGTTTTATAAATTGCATGGTATCGTAAATAGCTAGTCCCGCAGAAACCAGACCACCAGGAGAATTGATATAAAAATAAATATCTTTATCCGAACCTTCTGATTCTAAAAATAATAGCTGAGCCACAATCAAATTTGCTGATACCTCAGTAACAGGCCCTACCAGAAAAATAATCCTTTCTTTTAATAATCGGGAATATATATCATAAGCTCGCTCACCTCTCCCACTGGTTTCAATAACCATCGGGATCAAACCTAAACCTCTTGTATCCAAAATAACTCACTCCTGATTAAGCTGATGCCTGAGAATATCCCATCAAATCCTCGAAAGTCATCTCTTGATCAATTACTTTAACCTGCTCCAATGCCCACGAAACGACATTGTCTTCCAGTACTAATGACTCAATCTCTTTTAAACGCTCAGGTGATGAGTAATGCCACTTAATCACTTGTTCAGGATTCTCATAACTCTGAGCATAATACTCTACATATTTCTTTGTCTGTTCCGGTTTAACATTCAAACTATGGATTTTTACAATTTCAGCTAAAATCAAACCCAATTTCACCCGCCGTTCAGCTCTTTCCCAAAATATTTCAGGGGAGATAGGAATATCCTTATCAGCTATCCCTTTTGCTGCAAGGCTGTTTTTAGCATCCTGAATCAAATAGTTTACTTCTTGCTCAACTAAAACTCTTGGTACATTACATACGGTCGTATCAAGTAAGCACTGCATGATTTGTTCCTTCAGTTTTGCTCGCGTCCTTTGGAAAACTTCACGCTCAAGACTCAATCGAATTTCCTCATACATTTTCTTTACGTCGCCATCTTCGATACCAAGTAATTTGGCAAATTCATTATCGATATCAGCCAGCACAGGCGCCTCAACTTTGTTGAGCTTGATATTAAATGTAACAGATTTTCCTGCAATTTCTTTATCATGATAATCAGCTGGGAAAACCATCTGAAATGATTTCTCATCTCCCGCACTCATACTGATAATAGCATTTTCAAAATCTTTTAAAATGTTTCCATCACCCAGAATCAAAGTAAAATCTTGTGCCGTGCCGCCACGAAATTCATTTCCATCGATCAGACCTACGTAATCGATATTAACTCGATCACCTAATGCTGCTGGATGATCAGTCAATTCGTATTCGGCTCTCTGTTTTTGCAAGACATGCAATGTTTTTTCAACTTCTTGATCACCAATTTTTACGACGGGCTTATTCACATTAAGTACACTCAAGTCTCCAAGCGTTATATCTGGATAGACTTCAAATGTTGCACTAAATTCATAATGAGCATTATTTTCTTCAGACTGCTTAGCCTTAAAATGTGGAGCACCCACAATTCGTAAATTTTGCTGCTGAACCGCTTCTTGAAAGTGCTTCTGCAATATTTCTCCCAGCACTTCCTGGCGCAACTGCGCGCCAAATTGTTGAGCCACTATTTTCAGCGGCACTTTACCGGGACGAAAACCTTGTATTTTTACTTTTCCAGCCAAGCGCTTTAGACGATCATCTAATTCCACTTGGATTTTTTCTTGAGAAATCGAAATATCAAGATTTCGTTCCAGAGGATTGGGATTTTCAACGTTTGATTGCATTAAATCTTCCTAAATAACCGCTAATATAATTGCCAAGACGAATAAATTGCTTTATGTAGTTTAAGCAGAAATGGATTCAATCTTGCTTCCCTGGTGCGAAAGGGGGGACTCGAACCCCCACACCTCATCGGCGCCAGAACCTAAATCTGGTGCGTCTACCAATTCCGCCACTTTCGCGCATTACTCTGCTTTTTACTCTTTAATTATACCTTGTTATTCATAATATCACAGCCGGACTATCTTGCATCTTGACAAGATATTACTTTGCCGCTCACTCCCTTACTATCTGGCCCCATGAAGAAAAGATAAGCTCTCATCAAATCCTGAGGCTGAGGCAATAGATGTTTCATTTCACCTGGGTGAGTTTTCATGCGTTGAGGCGAATGAACAGGGCCAGGAATGAGTGTATTGATACGTAAATTTGGCAATAATTCCCATTCTTGGGATTGAATTTTAACCAATGCTTCTATACCCGCTTTAGCTACTGCAAATCCACCCCAGTAAGCAGATGGCTCATGGCCATGTGTATCTGATGTCATAATAACGCTAGCATCAGAAGAAGCTTTAAGCAATGGCAAGCAAGCTCGAGTAAGCGCAGCTGGTGCAAGTAAATTAACTTGCATGATTATTTGCCATTGCTCAAGCGTATGGTTCTCCAATGGCATTGGACCAAAAGCAAAAGCAGCATTATGCAGTATTCCATCTAATCTCCCCAATTGTGATTCAATTGCGTCAGCGATGGCCTGAAAATCCTTCTCTACCGCTTTCTCAAAATCAAAAGGGAAAATGACTGCTTCTTCTCTACCTAGTGCTTGAATGTCATCGTAGACATGTTCTAGTTTTTCAACTTTGCGACCATGCAAAATTACCGTAGCACCATGAGTTGCGTAAGCTATCGCAGCAGCACGCCCAATCCCTTGTCCCGCTCCGGTAACTAAAATGACTCGCTCGCTGAGTAAATCTTTATCGGCCTGATAATTCTTTAAATTATTCATCAAAAATAGAGCAGTAACATGGAAAACGATTTATTTTATAACCATCTCATGCAAAATCAATTGCAATACCATGCATGCTATTGCTTGTTCGACAGAGAGGGGAAAAGGTCAATTAATTTCTAAAGCAGATCTTTGATGCAGAACTAATAAATGTATGAAGAGTTTATGCTTAAAAGTGATCCATAAAAATTAAACGCTACAGCAACAAATTGCTGAAACAAAATCTGCCACTGTAGCGATCCTATCATAACCAAAAAGAATAGGGTTACATTTCCATGCCGCCCATACCGCCCATACCGCCCATACCAGCACCATGAGCAGCAGCTTCTTCTTTTGGCAGTTCCGCCACCATGGCATCAGTCGTCAGAATGAGAGCAGCAACAGAAGCAGCGTTTTGCAATGCTGAACGTGTTACTTTGGTAGGATCCAGCACACCCATGGCAACCATATCCCCATATTCACCTGTAGCAGCGTTGTAACCAAAGTTGCCTTGGCCTTCTTTCACTTTGTTTGCTACTACTGAAGGTTCTTCACCACTATTAGCCACAATTTGACGCAATGGTTCTTCTAATGCACGTAAAACGATTTTAATACCTGCATCTTGATCGTGATTTTCACCTTTCACTTTACTTAGGGTGTCAATAGCTCGCATTAATGCAACGCCACCTCCAGGGATGATCCCCTCTTCGACTGCTGCGCGTGTAGCATGCAGCGCATCTTCGACACGGGCTTTTTTCTCTTTCATTTCAACTTCGGTAGCCGCGCCCACTTTAATGACAGCTACCCCACCCGCCAATTTTGCCACCCGCTCCTGGAGTTTTTCCTTATCGTAATCGCTCGTAGCTTCTTCGATTTGAGTACGAATTTGAGCCACGCGCGCCTCAATATTTTTAGCACTACCCGCACCATCGATAATGGTAGTATTTTCTTTTCCGATCTCGATGCGTTTTGCTTGTCCCAAATCTTCCAATTTAGCTTTTTCGAGTGATAACCCAACTTCCTCGGCAATCACTGTACCGCCTGTAAGGATTGCAATATCTTCCAACATCGCTTTACGACGATCGCCAAAGCCTGGCGCTTTAACGGCGCAAGTTTTAAGTATTCCACGTATATTGTTTACCACCAGCGTGGCCAGCGCTTCGCCATCTACATCCTCAGCAATAATCAACAACGGTCTGCCTGACTTGGCTACTTGTTCCAGTACTGGCAGTAAATCACGAATATTGGAAATTTTCTTGTCGTGCAACAAAATATAAGGATTTTCCAGTAATGCGATTTGTTTTTCCGCACTGCTGATAAAATAAGGTGAAAGATAGCCACGATCAAATTGCATACCTTCGACGACTTCAAGCTCGTTTTGTAAACCTGAGCCATCTTCAACCGTAATTACCCCTTCTTTCCCAACTTTTTCCATTGCCTCGGCAATGATCTTACCTATTTCCACATCAGAATTGGCTGAAATACTGCCAACCTGCGCAATTTCCTTGCTGGTGGAACATGGCTTGGAAAGTTTTTTCAAATCTTCAATGGTTGCTATAACCGCTTTATCGATACCGCGTTTTAAATCCATCGGATTCATGCCAGCTGCGACATAACGCATGCCTTCTTTTACGATGGACTGCGCCAATACGGTTGCTGTTGTGGTGCCATCACCGGCCACGTCAGATGTTTTGCTCGCTACTTCCTTGACCATCTGGGCGCCCATGTTTTCAAATTTATCTTTCAGTTCGATCTCTTTCGCTACTGAAACGCCATCCTTGGTGATCGTGGGCGCGCCATAAGAACGCTCCAGCACTACATTACGTCCTTTTGGACCCAATGTAACTTTAACCGCATCTGCTAGAATGTTAACCCCATTGACCAAATTATGACGGGCCACATCACCAAACCTTACTTCCTTTGCTGCCATAATCTTTCTCCTAATTTACAGTTAATTATCTAATCGCTAGTAATCTTAAATCCAATTAACCTTCGATCACTCCCATGATGTCTTCTTCACGCATTACCAGGTACTCTTCACCTTTTATCTTAACGGCTTGGCCAGCATATTTTCCAAACAGTACTTTATCGCCCACTTTTACTTCCAGCGCGCGAATTTTCCCATCATCACCCACCTTGCCTTTTCCTACCGCAATTATCTCACCTTGATCTGGCTTTTCTGCAGCAGTATCGGGAATCACAATTCCAGAAGCAGTCTTGCGTTCTTCTTCCAACCGCTTAACAATAACACGGTCATATAAGGGGCGAATATTCATAGTTGTTTCTCCTAATAGTGATTAAAAACATGAACATCATTAAATTAATAATATTGACCTGGACACAGAAAGTCCTACAAAAATGTTGGCAATAAACATAAATATTATTAGCACTCATCGCCGACGAGTGCTAATAATAGAATCTATTAGAAGGAAATTCAAGTCAATGAGTGATAAAAAGTCAATAAGTTTGTAAGGAGGAGAATAAAACCGGAATGATTAAGAAAGAAAAAGCGGAATAAAAAACACTGGGTATGCTAATTGTTTATGAAGCATGCTGGAGCGACAAGGAATTCAGCAAAGGCTGAAACACGGGGGCGTTTGAAAAGTGGTTTTACCACTAAAATTCATGCCATTATCGATGCACTGAGTAGTCCCCTGGATTTTATATTGACTGGTTTTGATTGAGTGTTTCTTCCAAAAAATTAAATATTACAGAAAAATATCTTCTTGATTTGAGAAAATGGCAGAAATTACATGGAGTTTATACAGTTTGTCTCAGCGTTGATTTAGCTTCACTAAAATGTCAATTGAGCCTAGTCGAGCGGTCGAATCGACTCTATCATTAAAAGGAGTCAAAAACGATAATGAATACCTTTAACCAAATCAAGGATGAGAACCGCAGAGCCTTTATTAAAGGCATGAGTTATTACGCAAGCTTAGGGCTGACTTTTTCGACCTTGTTAGGAGGATGTAAACCCATTAATGAGCATTCTATGGTTACACCATTGAATCTGACACCAGCCGAATGGCAGCATCTGCATCGCTGTATCGAATTGGCAACCGAAGCTTTGGAAGCAGGTGACGAGCCGTTCGGTTCTGTACTCGTGGCGGCGGACGGCACTGTTCTCGCCGAGGACCGCAATCGTGTGGTTTCTTCCGGTGACCGGACTCGTCATCCAGAGTTCGAGTTGGCGCGTTGGGCCGCGGCGAACATGACTGCTGAGGAGCGAGCTGCAGCTACCGTCTTCACCTCAGGTGAACACTGCCCGATGTGCGCCGCCGCGCATGGCTGGGTCAGATTGGGTCGCATCGTGTATGTGAGCTCTTCCGATCAACTGATGACTTGGCTTGCCGAACTCGGAGTTCCACCATCTCCGGTGCGTAGCTTGTCAATTCGGGAGATTGTTCCCGATTTATTGGTAGAGGGCCCGATCCCCGATCTCGCGGAGCAGGTGCGCGAACTGCATCGTCGCTTCCACAGATCATCTCGAGAAGCAAGACCACAAATCTAATCCGGATGAAGGTAATCTTGCCGGAAATTGCCTAATCCTCTGCTACGGCGAATTGCTCTGTTGTCACTGAGCAGGGGTTAGCGGAGCGATGATCGTGAGGTTTGGCGCCCACTTTGTCATACTTAAATGAAGCACGCAAAGCAGGAGCCGATGTGCTTTATATACTTACCGGTGAGAGAAGCGGTAATGATTTGGCTTATGCAAGAGCCTCATCAAAGTTGCTTTATCAGATAGAAATATTGCTAGGTTTGAAGGGCAAATTCCGTATCTCTGCCATCAGCGCGTTGAGCTTGATGAGCAACAAGAAATTGAGAGTCTTACAAGTCAAAATGAAGTATCTATTTAACCTTGGATTGAAAATGTTAAGGAATGACTCTTAACTTCTACTAATCCAGATAGCTGTCTTGATCTTGATTTATTTACCTCTGTCTTAGCTGAAATTGAATCATATGTCGAGACAACAGGAATAAAGCTTGCAACAGATAAAAAAGTTAAAGCTTTAATAATGCTTTATCAAATATTCAAAGCAAGTGGTAAAGTGGACAATAAGATGCTAAAAGAAGTCATTATGCTCGTCAGCTCATAACTGCCTCATTATTGCCACAACGTATCATTCAGAACAACCTGGAAGCTCATAGCAAGATCAAGCAGTGACAGGGTTTTCAGTGGAACGGTAAAGTACAAATAGTTTTAACGATATATTGCCGCTGCTATTATGGTGATAAATTTGCATGTTATTTGGCATTGACCATAAAAACGGCGTTAACCCGTGTAGAGATGCAGGTTTATCTCTATAAAAAGGAAAGTATTGTGCATGGGAAATGAATCTAAATCCTCATATATCCTCCTATTTAGTATCTAGCAATCATTCCTGAACAGGAAAATATCAATCACATGCAATAATTCCATATTTATTTTCTATTTTTGCCTAAAAAGTTTCATTTTTGGTCATTTTCTAAAAGTGTTTTTCCAAGCACTTAGTGACTTTAATCTATTATATTTAATAAATAATTTCGTATGTCTAACACTAACTCTGGAATTCCACAATCATCACCCCCCCTTCATGATAAAAATTTGCCAGAACGTAGTCAGAAAGCTGTTTGGCACCCCTGTACCCAAATGAAGCAGCATGAAGATCTTCCACTTATATCCATTGTAAGAGGACAAGGAGTCTGGCTATATGATTCCGATGGTAATCGCTATATCGATGCGATCAGCTCATGGTGGGTCAATCTGTTTGGTCATTGCCATCCCTATATCAATAGCGCGCTGAACGATCAACTCAGCAAACTTGAGCATGTCATGCTTGCAGGGTTCACACACGAACCAGTGGTATTGTTATCAGAGCGCTTAAGTAAATTAACCCCAGGAAATCTCGGACATTGCTTTTATGCCAGCGATGGTGCCTCGGCTACTGAGATTGCCTTGAAAATGAGTTTTCATTATTGGCAACAATGTGGCTTGACCAAAAAAATTGATTTTATCAGCCTGCAAAATGGCTACCATGGCGAAACACTGGGTGCGCTATCAGTGACTGATGTCGCTCTTTTTAAACAAACCTACGCCCCATTACTGCGACATACCCAACATATGCCTTCGCCAGACTGGCGCAATGCTTCGCAAGGAGAATCCCCCAAGGATTATGCATTAAGAGTAGCTAATGAATTGGAAAACTATCTAGCTGAACATTATGAACACATTGCAGCTCTGATTCTTGAGCCACTTATCCAAGGCGCTGCAGGAATGGCTATGTATCATCCCGCTTACCTAAAGCGTGCCAGAGAAATTTGTGACAAATATCAGGTACATCTGATTGCTGACGAAATTGCTGTTGGATTTGGTCGTACAGGAACAATGTTCGCTTGCGAGCAAGCCAGCATCACCCCGGATTTTTTATGTTTATCAAAAGGATTGAGCGGCGGTTATTTGCCGCTTTCGGTCGTTTTGACAACGCCTAATGTATTCCAGGCCTTTTATCATGACAAGACTTCACAGGCTTTTCTGCATTCACATTCTCATACAGGCAATGCCTTGGCATGTCGCGCGGCTCTAGCAACACTCGATCTATTCGAGCAGAACAACATTATTGAAACCAATCGTGCCAAAGCGAACTATCTCAACCAATTGTCGCAACCGTTGCAATCTCACCCAAAAGTAAAAAACTTTCGCAACTGCGGCATGATTTGGGCATTCGAAGTCATTACAGATGATACTGACTTTACGAATACCTTTTTTAAAAGGGCTCTCGACAAACAGCTATTGCTTCGTCCACTTGGGAATACCGTCTACTTCATGCCTCCATATATCATTAATGAGGAAGAAATGACATGGCTGGTAAAAAGTGTTGTACACATTCTTGATACATTTTAAACCAAGAAGGAAAAGAAGCTACCGTATGCAACTTACTTTTCTGGGCCGGCCTGCGAAGTCACAGGGCCAAGCTATTTGATTGAAACAAATCACACACATTTTCTGGTTGATTGCGGCATGTTCCAAGGCGGGCGCGAGGCAGATCGCAAGAATAAAGCTGCTTTCAATTTTGATCCAGAACAGATTGATTTCGTTTTGCTCACCCATGCTCACATTGATCACTCCGGCCTCCTGTCCCGCCTCAGCACCTGGGGGCTCAGAGGCCCTGTCTATGCCACTAAAGCCACCAGCGACCTACTCAAAGTCATGCTCAAAGATAGCGCTTATATTCAAGAAAAAGAGGCTGAGTGGTAAAACAAAGCGCTCCGACGCCGCGCATGCCGATCAGGCAGGTTTACTGAATTGGTTGAAACACTTCAATAAAGCTCCAGAAAGAATCTTTATCGTTCATAGTGAACCGAGTAATGCCGCTGCCTTGGCGAACGCTATCGAACAAAAGCTGAAGTGGCATGCCACTGTGCCAGAACGATTAACCTCAATTCCACTTTAAAGCCGTGAGCTAAAATGTCACATTCCAAGAATCATACATTGAACTGCTAATGGGTTATCAACTATACACTCATGAAGTCAAAGGGTTAGTGCAGCTTATCAACAAATGAAGAATCTATTTTACAACCTGCAATTTCGGGATGATTCAGCAAATCCTGCTTGAAATCCCTGAAGCTAGGCAACTGAAAACTAATCCGATTTATTTTTCCTGAAGCAAACTCAAATTCCATTGCACCACCTTTAGCCCAGGGGCTACCTTCTTTAGTCGTAAACAGTAAAATCCCCATATTACTTACCTGTTGATTGGGAACTGGTCTAGCACAGCTGAGCTTATCAAGAGACAAGCCGGAAAACACCTGAACCAGCTGATGTGCGCTAACAACAAGCCCTTCGCCAGGTATAGTAGCTGGCACTGCTGCGGCTTTGACTGACTTGACTTCGGTTGCCGGGGGCGCATTTAACATTTGCTCAAGACCAAAATCGCCCAAATGATTTTGCAGTAATACTGTGCCATCACCATTTTTTGCCGTTGCCAGCAAAGGATAAATCTGCCGCTCCGTTTCGGTTTCATTTGAATTTTTTAATACTGAAACCAATTGTCGTTCAATTGATTTGAGGTGTGTAAACAACCGCTCTTTTTTCTCACTGGACTCGATAGTTTGCCGCCAATCAGAAGGTAGATTGACAGAAAGTCCCATTGCTTTCATTACCACATAATCATCATCGGCCAGACAGTTACCAAAATCCTTGCTACTGTAACTGCTTATCAATTCTGAGTTTAAGTGGCTGCTTAAGGATTTTTTTTGATCCAGATTGTAATTTTTCCAGTCATTGCTGTTGTGCAAGAAATAATAAATCAAAGCATTACGATCAAATTTATTAAACCCTAAATCTTTCATCACCAATTTTAATTTGCGGCAATTGCTTTCAACATCAGCATAATTGCTCCAATCAGGTTTTAAATTAGGTTTAGACGGATGATTAGATTGCTGAATTAAATCCAGTAATTTTATTTCGCCGGTCGTTGTTTTTATAGGCGAGTAGCCGATTTCATCAAATGACAAATCACGTGCATTGGGCGCACCATCCCCTTTTATTTTAAGCAATAATGAAGGAATAATTTCGGGATAAATATTCAGTTCTCCCAAAGGGAGGGTATCTGAACTTAAAATATTGATGCCTCCTTCTGCAACCGCATAAACTTTAAACACGGTTTGATTGAGTGAACCCGACTTACCAGAATAAGTGACTATGGCAGGCAAAGAATATGATTCAGAGCTGTTTTTTACTTTGTTTAAAACGGCGTGTTGCTGCTGATTATTGTTAAGCCATTGAGCTGAAAACTGTCCCATTAAAGCTACACCTGCACCTACACCAGTCAGAGACAGTAAGCTGCCGGCAGCTGTAACATCGCCAATTAAGCCTGAAACATCTACATCACTGTTGGCGCTCGAATAAAAACTATAATCGACCAGCGTTTCTTTTCCGGTATCCAGCCGCATCCAAGGAGTTAGGTTAATTTTTTTGGCATCAAATTTAAAATTACATTTGCCACCTGCCGAATGATATATAAAGCCAGTGGCTTCATTGCTAAATTTTAAAATATCATTGCGCACACTAAAAACCAAGGCTGAAGAAAAATCGCCTTCTTTATAAGAAGGCACAATATTGGTGCAGCCTTTTTTTAGAATGTTTTCACCTTTGTATTCAAATTCAGAAACCAGACGCACATAATAATCATCGCCATCAATCACTGAAAATCCTGAAACGGGCGAAAAAGGACGCTGCTTTGTTGTTTGTGTTTTTGAATCACCAGTTTCCGCAGTAGGATAATCAACAGCAAGCTGACGCACTGAGGTACACCCAACCAATACTACCGCAGCAATGACACTCAATCTTAAATAAGAAACATAAGGAATCGACATAGAGCAAACCTTGTACCAGCAATTCCGGTACACCTAATAAAGAATGAAATATTAAGGCTTTATCAAAAAGTTAGGCGAGTCATGATTTCGCAAACCCAACACAAGTACGATGCTTACGCACAAAGCGACACTTTGTACGGAGACAGAGAGTATGCGCCTAAGGCGCGTAATGAATTTCGATATACCGTTACACAATTTCCTGAGATTCTTCAGCAATCCCATCGTCTTGGGATGTCACCGTTTTTCGACATGTTGATAATCGGGACCATTGACTACATAGCCCATAACGGCGATTTTCTTGTATTCAACATCAGATTACTGAGTACGCTATATTAGCATTTGTTCATGCAAATAATTTTGAATATCCGAGGCGAGCTTGTGAAAATAGTCACTCATAATATGAGCGCAGCCTGTGCAGGAAATAATCATAGATAAATCGGCAGCATGACTTCTTCCAAAAAATGGGCAGCCAGGGTTTCCGTTGCCGCCACTGTGATGCTTCCGTATAACGGTTGGCACATACGCACCGGGGCTTGTATAAGGGCAATAGCTTTCTAACGCAGCAGCGCCATCATGCACACGCAAAGTGAGCATTGCTGCTGCCCCTGTATACGTTTTCAAGCCCTCACTTCTTTCTCAGCATTGCGAGAAAGATGATCATCACGTTCACGCATTAACCAATAAGTTATACCAACAGCCAAGATAATGGCAGCCAAGCCAAACAATGTCTCCGGCGTCGTTAATTTGAGATCCAGGATAATGAGTTTGCGAGCCAGCGCCAGCAAAGGCTATCAACAAGACAACCTTCGTTTGGAGGATGCTTTGCTGACGGGTAACGACATATTGAAGCGTATGATTGAATTCCAGCGCAATCAATAGCGTCATGATCTCGCCAAAGTCAAACTGAACATTAAGATGTACTACTCTGCGTATATATGTGAGGGTTATGGATTTCCAAGAACCATTCTGGATTTTGCACCACCACGAAACCATTTTGTTCATACAGACCGTGCGCATCCAGGGTTGCTAGCATCCAACGGCGCAGCCCCTGCAACTCCGGATGCAAAAGGATACAAGAAATCAGCCACTTACCGAGGCCACGTCCTCTATAATCTGGCACAACAAATACGTCAGCTAAATAGGCAAACGTAGCGCAATCCGTAATAGCGCGAGCAAAACCGATCTGCTTTGCATTGTGATACAACCCAAAACAGAGCGAATGATTTACTGACTTTTCTACGGTTGCTCTAGGGATATGCTTTGCCCAGTAAGACGCTTTGCACAAAAAATCATGGATCATTTCTATATCCAGATCTTCTCGATTATCCGTTACTATGAATTCATCTTGCTGCCATTTCATTAGTCATTCTCTCTTTAATTAACCCGGTTTATCATCCACCCTTGGCCGCCAGTAGGTAGGAGCAAAGCGCGCTGCCCATAGTGTGAAACAAATGAGCCATACCGCTGCGGCAAGCAGATAAAGCATCGGTGCAAGAGCGGAAACGGCTGGTATGATGTCTGGCAGCATTCTGAGCAATGCGGTAGCCTGAAAGCCGAGAAAGAGTAGCCAGGTAAAATGATCCAGCACCAACGGACGACCCGAGTGCCCTATCGTCACGCGCGAAGCCATACCTAGCACCATGCTGGCAAAATAACCAATCACTAGTGCATGAAGGGGCGCAAGCCCAAACCAGATGCGCTCCCCCACGTTCAGCCACATCATGAGGCTCTGCGCTGCAAATAGCAACATCGCTATAGTCAGCCAAGCAAAAGAGATATGCAACACCGCCAGCAGACTCACACTAAAACTGCGCAACAATCCCCAGGCCCATGACAGGTAGAGCGCACACCCAGCCAATGGCAGATCCACCCACCATACATACTGCGGCATCCCCATGAGTTGCAATAGGCCATGGCCAGCTGAGCAGGCAAGCATCAACCAGAGCAATGCATAAGGTCTGACAATTACGTAATTTTCCAACACCCGACTAGAGAAAAAGGGAATCATACGGTGCGAAACAGTTAACAGGATCGGCAGCAGGAAAAACCAGATACCTGCCTGACGTGAAAAATCCAGAAATAACGAAAGATCAGTCAAAAGCCACACAAGATAAGCAGCCACACCCAGCCAACCAAAGATAAATGCGACACTGGCCACTTGCGCATGGCGCTTATCTTGCGCTTGTGTCTGCAACAAAACTCGTAACAGCGCCATGATCGCAATCCCCCATCCTGTCAGCATCACTGCGATCCCGGCTACCAGTATAGGCTTACCGAGGTACAAGCCAGCATAGAACAGAGCCACACCCCCAGCCATAAACATACATGTTGCAAGATAATGGCGCGGTTTGATCTTTTCACCATTCATCCAATTTGGAAAGGTAGTAAACAAAAAGCCAAAAATAAAGAAAGGGAAAAAGCCATACACCATTAAAAAAGCATGCGCCCAGATTGGCGCCAGACTCAATACTGGTGCATTGCCAATTACGCCATAGCGTCCCATCAGATCAAGCGTCCACCATAAAAGGGTAAGCACACCCTGCAATGCACCCACCAGGAACAAGCTGCGATGGGGTGCAGCAGACAAGTGATGCCAGATAGTTGCTTGTTTATTCATACATTTTCCTTATAATTTAATTTAACCTCTATTTTTCTTAGAGATGAATAATCTTTAAGTTATATCAGCCTTTCTCTCTTATCGTTTTTATCATGCTACATATTTGTTATGATGTGCTTATTATTTGTATAAAAGCCCTGTAAGTACACTATTTAATGCTCAACATTGATTTGCATTGTCACTCCACCGTTTCAGATGGTCTTTTGACGCCTGCTCGCCTGGTAGAGCATGCAGCTTTGCGGGGTGTCAACGTACTTGCGTTAACTGATCATGATGACGTTACAGGATTGGCTGAAGCTCGTATTGCAGCACGTGAAAAAAATATCACACTTATTAACGGCGCGGAAATCTCTGTCACGTGGCAAGGCAGAACCTTACATATCATTGGCCTCAGAATCAATCCCGAATATCCTCCATTGGAGCAAGGTCTGGCATCGATTCGAGCAGGACGAGAGGAGCGTGCGCGTAACATTGCCATTCAACTGGAGCGTTATGGCATTCATGACAGCCTCGAAGGTGCCTATACTTATACTGAAGGACAATTAATTGGTCGTACCCATTTTGCGCGCTTTCTTGTTGAAAAAGGATATGCTAAAGATATTCGGTCGGTGTTCAAGAAATATCTTGTAAAGGGTAAACCAGGTTATGCCCCACATCAGTGGGCAACCTTAAATGATGCAGTCAGCTGGATACGCGGTAGTGGTGGTCAGGCAGTTATCGCCCATCCAGCGCGCTACCAATTAGGTAAGAACGTTCTGGAAGCACTGTTGCACGAATTTCGTGACCTTGGCGGTGTGGGTTTAGAAATTATCTCACCCAGCCACACATCCGACCAGATAAAACTGTTTGCACATCATGCCCAGCGAATGAATTTACTGGCTTCATGTGGCTCTGATTATCATGGACCTGGTGAAAGCTATTTTGATCTCGGTCAATTACCACCATTACCAGCTGGATGTATTCCCATTTGGCACAATTGGAATATTGAGCAAAAATAAATCATCAGTGAACAACTGAAATAAGTTTGCGCTACATTACAATCAAATATCAAAAGAACTGGATCTTAATAAATTATGGCACAATTTTTTTCTATTCATCCACAAAACCCCCAACCAAGATTATTACGACAGGCTGTTACGATTCTGCGTGATGGCGGTGTCATCGTTTATCCGACAGACTCCTGTTATGCGCTGGGTTGTCAGATCGGTAACAAAGATGCTATGGAACGCATACGGGCCATACGGCAAGTTGATGAGCATCATCATTTCACGCTGGTATGCCGTGATCTGGCTGAGATTTCGAAATATGCCAAAGTAGACAATATCCAATACCGTCTGCTCAAAGCGTGCACACCGGGCAGTTACACGTTCATACTTAAAGCTACCCGTGAGGTACCCCGCCGTTTGCAGCACCCCAAACGCTATACCATCGGTTTACGTATACCGGATCACCCAGTTGCCCACGCCTTGCTGTCAGAATTGGATGAACCGTTATTAAGCTCCACCCTGATTCTGCCTGGGGATGAGCTACCGCTAAATGATGCCGAGGAAATCCGGCAGCGTCTGGAACATCAAGTAGACTTGGTGATCGATGCTGGTCCTTGTGGCGTAGAGATGACAACCGTAATTGACTTAACAGGTGATATGCTTGAATTAGTTCGCACAGGTAAGGGCAGTCTCGCACCATTTGGGATAGCACATGGATAGCTTAGATAGTATTATTCTTGGGATCGCGATTTACGCACTCCCCGTCATTTTTGCCATTACTTTACATGAAGCGGCACATGGTTATGTTGCTAAGCAACATGGCGATTTGACCGCTTACATGGCGGGACGCATCACATTGAATCCGCTCAAGCATATCGATCCAATGGGAACCATTATTGTGCCACTGACGCTATTCATCATTGGCAAATTGACTATGGGTACCGGTTTTCTGTTTGGCTGGGCCAAACCAGTACCCGTTAATTTCAACCAGTTACGGCACCCTAAGCGCGACATGCTGTGGGTTGCAGCAGCGGGGCCTGGCGCTAATCTTTTCATGGCTTGTTGCTGGGCGTTGATCATCAAGCTGGGACTGATTTTCCCAGAAAACATTTACGCTAAACCAATGATTCTGATGGGTATGGCTGGGATTGAAATTAACCTCATTCTGATGGTATTGAATCTATTGCCCTTACCACCGTTGGATGGTGGACGTATGGCTGTCAGTTTACTGCCCCACCAACTTGCCTATCAATTCTCGAAAATCGAGCCTTATGGGTTTATGATTTTATTGTTATTGTTGATGACTGGCGTGCTGGGTGCAATCATCCTGCCATTTATTACCCTTATGAAGCAGCTCATTGCTTGGGTGTTTGGATTGTATGTCTGATCTCGCAACGCAAAATGACTCACCTTTCATAAATAAATGACGAACAAATGCTCTTTCTTATTTTATCTCCAATTAACTATGTATTAATTTAGGATTTATAGCATGTTTGCTGATCGCGTTTTATCGGGAATGCGCCCGACCGGTAATTTGCATTTAGGGCACTATCATGGTGTGTTGAAAAATTGGATCACCTTGCAACAGCAATACGAGTGTTTGTTTTTCGTTGCTGACTGGCATGCGTTGACCACTCACTACGACTCACCCGAACTAATCGAGCAGCATACCTGGGACATGATTATCGACTGGCTGGCTGCTGGCGTCGATCCTGCGCACGCAACCCTGTTCATTCAGTCGATGGTACCTGCCCATGCCGAACTCTATCTGTTGCTTTCAATGATTACACCGCTAGGTTGGCTGGAACGCGTCCCCACCTATAAAGATCAACAGGAAAAATTGACTGAAAAAGATTTAAGTACCTATGGTTTCCTGGGGTATCCCCTGCTGCAAAGTGCAGATATTCTCATTTATCGCGCCAATCTGGTTCCTGTCGGTGAAGATCAGGCGCCCCATCTCGAGTTCACCCGGGAAATCTCGCGTCGCTTCAATCATATTTTTGGTAAAGAACATGGTTTTGAAGAAAAGGCAGAACTAGCCATCAAAAAGCTTGGCTCCAAAAAATCCAGGCTCTATAGTGAATTACGCACTCGCTTTCAGGAACAAGGTGATGAAAGTGCGCTGGAAGAAGCTAGATCATTGCTGGATGAGCAGCAAAATCTCAATATGGGTGACCGGGAGCGCTTATTTGGTTACTTGGAAGGAGGCGGCAGAGTCATCTTATCGGAACCTCAAACACTGCTCACGCAAGCCTCGAGAATGCCGGGACTGGATGGTCAGAAAATGTCCAAATCCTATAACAACACCATCAGTTTACGCGAAGACGCTGACAGTATCGTGAAAAAAATCCGCACCATGCAGACTGATCCGGCGCGGATACGGCGCAGCGATCCGGGCGATCCAGCCAAGTGCCCAGTGTGGTCATTTCATACCGTTTATTCCAACGATGAGGTCAGGAACTGGGTGCAATGGGGCTGCAAAAGCGCGGGTATTGGCTGCCTTGAATGCAAGCAGCCTGTGATTGACGCCATCCTGGCTGAACAAGCGCCTATCTGCGAGCGGGCCAAGATGTATGAGGAAGATCCGGCACTGGTCAGGAATATTTTGGAAGATGGCTGTGAGAAAGCAAGCAAACTCGCAGAGGAAACCATGCGCGATGTGAGAGAGGTAATGGGATTGAATTATTCCTAAGGAAGGTCCGGATAAGTGACTGTGGCGGTACATTGCTTCGTTGCGCGATACTCGTCCCTTCGCCTATCTACATGATATATTTCAGGTCCTGCGCGCCGTGCACCTTGTACTGTATCCATCTTGCTCACTTACTCAAACTTTCCTTGATATCTTCTTTTTCATTGTTTACAAAATTGAGAAAATGACTAACCTCTGTGCATGAACATGTTGAATGATGCGGTCGATATCCAGCCCATCGCCAAGATCTGTGGTCAGCCGATATTAGAGATACCACGCGATCTATATATCCCGCCCGAGGCGCTGGAAGTATTTCTCGACACGTTCGAAGGCCCGCTCGATTTATTGCTCTATCTCATTCGCAAGCACAATCTCGATATCCTGGATATCCCGATGGCTGAGCTTACGCAGCAGTATATGGCTTATGTGGAAATGATGCGCGCCGATCAATTCGAGCTGGCAGCGGAATATCTGCTCATGACCGCACTGCTGATCGAAATCAAGTCACGCATGCTGCTGCCACCCCCTGTCTCTGAAATAGAAGAGGAAGCCGATCCACGCGCTGAGCTCGTGCGCCGACTGCTGGAATATGAACAGATGAAAAAGGCCGCGATGCGCCTTGATGAATTGCCACAAGCCAATCGGGATTTTGCGCTGGTGCAAGTATCGATTGATCAGGTCACAGTCAGGCAACTCCCTCATGTCGATGTAGATGATTTACGGCATGCCTGGCTCACACTGATCAAACGCGCCAAGGTTAACCGCCATCATCATATCGGCCATGAACAAATCTCAGTGCGTACCTGCATGAGCCAGATCCTGCGCGCACTGCGAGGAGGCAAGGTGGTACGCTTTGATGAATTATTCAGTCAGGAGGCCGGAGTCATAGAAATCATTGCCAATTTTCTCGCTCTGCTGGAGCTTGCCAAGGAATCGCTTGTTGCCATTGACCAATCTGAAAACTTTGGAACGATCTATGTCAAATCAGTCCAGCCAACTGCTACCTTCTGAAACATCACCTTCCTTCAGCGAACACGAAATCATCAAAATCCTGGAAACAGCGCTGCTGACCACCCAGGAACCGCTCGCCCTAGCAGAATTGAAAAAACTGTTCGATGGTGAAGTGAGCAGCAAACTGCTGCAGGTGTCACTCGAGAATTTACGAGAAAAATGGCGTGACAGCGGCATCGAGCTGGTTAACGTTGCCGGTGGCTGGTGCTTCCGCAGCAAACTGGAAATGCAGGTCTTTCTTGACCGGCTCAGTCCGCAAAAGCCACCACGCTACTCGCGCGCAGTGCTAGAAACGCTGGCGATCATCGCCTACCGGCAACCCGTAACACGCGGCGATATCGAAGATATCCGCGGCGTAGTAGTTTCTACTAATATCCTTAAAACACTGGAAACGCGCGGTTGGATCGAAGCAGTCGGACAACGCAACGTACCCGGCAGACCCACACTTTACGCCACCACGCAAACCTTTCTCAACGATCTCAACCTGCAATCGCTTGAACAACTGCCGCCATTGGATGAGCTGGCGGCACTCACCGAATTGACTGAACCCCTGGATCAGGGACCAGCTAGCGATTCAGAAACAACAGAAACGACCGATACCGAGCAAGGAGAGGCACTCCAAGACCTCACATCTGCACCATCAGCGCATTGAGCAATGTAGCCTGTTTATCGGTGGCAGCATCAATCTGCTGCTCCAGCCTATCGCATAACGCCATGAGTTGGTCGATTTTGGCGACGATACGGTGTTGTTCGGGGAGGGGTGGAAGTGGAATAAGAATCGATGACCACTTCTGTTTGTTGATTATTGGCGTTGCTGAACCACCAGCCTGACTAATGGCTGTTTCCTGAAATGAAATCGTAGCCATAGCCCAATAAATATATGTTACTGGAACAGGCAGGTATGGGGTCAGCGTATTTATCTGTTGATTGCATGTTACATTTCTATCATTGATAGCATGCTTCCCAATGCTTCCTCCGATACATACCATTAGCACCGAGTTCTTTTCAATTAAACGACCTCTGGAAAGACCAATTTCCGAGAGTCCTTCTCCGGTGTAATCAATCTCACCATTTTTAATATCACCCGGGCCAATGAAAGGAATATATCGTCCGTAATTTTGGCTCTCTTTACTTGGTGGAGTTGTTCCCGTCTGAGTTATACCTAATTCACCCAATCGCACCCACTCCCATCCCTGCGGCAATTGATAAGGCACTTCCTCCGTCTTGATCGCTGACAGCGGTTTGATTGCTTTGATCTTGCCTTCCTTTACCAATCGCTGTTTTTCAGCTTCGATTGCTTTGAGCAGTTCACTGGCGGGGGGATCATTGGGATCTTTCGGCACGAGCTTGCCCATCACCGCAAGTTGCAGAATCGCTTTACGCAATTCGGTAACGTTTTCCTTAACCAAGTAAAGCGCACTGAAATGCCGGATGATGAACTGCCAAACGTCGGTAAAAGCTTCCTCGCCCGCATACTCCTGGGTGTCGCCCCCGCGCAGGCGGGAGTCCAGACCATCGGTAAACTCTGAAGCATCGGAAAAACTGGACTCCCGCCTGCTCGGGAATGACGAAGCCGCATCGAGCAAACGTTCTACAACAGTGGTATGAACAACACGCCGCTTCTGCTCACGCTCGTTACGCAATTTCTCCAGCTCATCGCACCGCGCCATGAGCTGGTCAATTTTAGCGACGAGACGGTGTTGTTCGGAAAATGGTGGTAATAGATGAATGCTCATTATCGCGTCTTCAGTCCCAAGCCTCGGCATCTTCACACCATACATAAGTGAATTAACATAGGCCAGAAAGGACGGACACTTCAACAACCATTTAAGAAATTTAGAATCTACTCCATTGTACGGAAATATCGGTACAATCTCTGTAGTACATACACCGTCGTTGTCCGCAACAATCACCTTATTCAAATAAGGTCGCAATTTTCCATATAGAACATCCCCTTTTTTAAAAGTAGATTTGGTTGATTTCGATTGTCTTTCTGAATACTGAGCTCGGTAAATCACACGTGACGTATCTTTCTCAATATCTTCAAGATCCAGCAACCATGTGTTAGGAGGAATTTCATCTGATCCTACATTTTTTCTACCATTGTAGTTAGCAATCTCTCCTAGTCTCACCCACGCCCACCCCTTTGGCAATTGATAAGGCATTTCCTCCGGTTTGATCGCTAGCAGCGGTTTGGATGCTTTGATCTTCCCTTCTTCCACCAGCCGCTGTTTTTCGGCTTCGATTGCTTTGAGCAGTTCACTAGCAGGTGGGTCGTTCGGGTCTTGAGGTACCAGCTTGCCCTGCATCGCCAGCGTTAAGATCAGTTCGCGCAGTTTCTTGATGCCATCAGGCGCGGCAAAAGCCGCATCGAAATAGCGCTCCAGCGGCCAGGTAGGCGTTGTCTCTATTTCGGTATTGGGTAGGCTAGTAAAATAATCGAAAGGATGGCTCATGCCTCTCTCCCACCTTGCCCACATAACGGGTTCAATTTGTCCAGTTCCCATTGCAGCGGATTATTATGGATATAGGCGCGGATTTGATTCCAATCCGGTTCATTGCGAACGATATGTTCCCAATAATTGCGTTGCCATAATTTACCGTCAAACGGCGGCCAGCCGTGTTGTTTCACGCCGGTGATATAGGCATGCGTGGTGATCGATTTGAATGCCTGGACAATGCGTCCCACCGTATCCGGCAATGTGCCGCGGGAGCGGATGGTGGATTTATGGGATTGATTAATAGATAGATCGTGTAACGGGCGATCACAAGGATCGACCAGATGGGTTTCATTTTTCACCGCATAGGGGCGAATACAAGATTCGCCCCTACGGTCGATATTCCGCATTGCGTAGGAGCGATCCTTGTGATCGCCCGTTTTAGAATCGCCCTCCTTCAACACCAAAATCCCGTGTATGTGATTGGGCATGACCACAAATTCATCCAATGCTAACGTATCAAACCGCATCGGCAATTGATGCCAGACTTCTTGAATCATCTTGCCCGCCTCATTCAATTGCATCTCGCCATGAATAATCTCGCCGAACAGGCATAAACGATGTTGGGTGCAAATGGTCACAAAATACGCCCCTGCCTGCGCATAATCGTATCCCTGTAACCGGAGGGAACGGCGATGATGGCTGGTTGTCTCGTCATTCATGTTCCCTTGCTTTCTCCCAACGCCTTGATCAATTCCTGTTTCAACGCGTCCTGCCTGCTCCATTCAACTGCATTTCTCCGTTAACAATTTTTCCAAACAGGCATGCCCGCTGCTGAGTACAGATGGTCATGAAATACGCACCTGCCTGCGCATAATCGTATCCCTGTAACCGGATGGAACGGCGATGATGGCTGGTTGTCTCGTCATTCATATTCCCCTGCTTTCTCCCAGCGCCTTGATCAATTCCTGTTTCAACGCAGCTTGAGCGGCTTCGAGCTGTTGGACGATCTGCTGGTATTCTTGCATCAATTCTTCAGGATCACCGTGGTCGATTGCTACTTCATGTGGATTCTTGCAGTCGAGATTGTAATTGCGCGCAGCGATCTCTACCGTAGACACCTTCCAGGCGTGTTCGGTGGTTTTGCGATCTTTACGTTCTGAACCGCCCCACCAAGCCTTTTCCCGTTCGAATTCCTGAATGGTCAACGGCTTCGAACGCGAGTAGGATTTGTAGCCAGCCGGGTAAGGATGCTCGAAGAACCAGATATCCGGGGCTGGCCCGCTTCTATCAAGAAACAGGATGTTGGTGGCGATACCGGTGTAAGGGCTAAACACCCCTTTGGGCAGGCGTACGATGGTGTGCAGGTTGAACGCTTCCAGCAATTCTTGTTTGAGCGTGGTCTTCACCCCTTCACCAAACAAAAAACCATCAGGCAGCACCACGGCTGCCCGTCCACTGTCGTGCTTAAGCAGATGCATGATCAGCGCCATGAACAGATCAGCTGTTTCGCGAGTCTGGTATTTGCGCGGGAAGTTGTGCTCGATGCGGTCTTCTTCCATACCGCCGAACGGCGGATTAGTGACGACGATATCGACCCGCTCCCTGGGGCTGTAATCCTTGAGCGGGCGACTGAGGGTATTATCATGACGAATGTGAGTAGGCACATCGATGCCGTGCAGCATCATATTGGTCATCGCCAACATGTGCGGCAACGGTTTCTTTTCCACGCCGTGGATGCTTGCCTGCAAGGTTCTAAGATCGTCAGCATTCCTGATCTGCTGCTTGAGATGCTCAATGGCACAGGTGAGAAAACCGCCCGTGCCACAGGCTGGATCGAGAATGATCTCGCCCAGTTGCGGGTTGAGTATATCCACCATGAACTGGGTCACCGCACGTGGGGTGTAGTATTCACCCGCGTTACCGGCAGACTGAAGATCGGCCAGAATCTTTTCGTAGATGTCATTGAACAGATGACGATCCGTGGAAGAATTGAAATCCACATCCGCTTCGATCGTGTTGATTACCTGCCGCAGCAATGTGCCCGATTTCATGTAGTTGTAGGCATCCTCGAATACTGAGCCGACCACCTTACCATGGGGTGATACGCCTGCGGCAGTAGCCAATTTTTTGAGCGAAGGGAATAGTTCGTTATTGACGAAATCGATCAGCTCTTCCCCCGTGATGCCCTCCGCGTCTTTGGCCCAACTCGTCCAGCGCAATCGGTTTGGCAGCGGCGATTTATATCCCGGTGTGGTCAGTTGCCATTCCTGTTCCTTGTCGTCAAAAATTTTCAGAAAAATCAGCCAGACCATCTGACTGATGCGTTGCGCATCGCCATCGACGCCCACGTCCTTGCGCATGATGTCCTGGATGGTTTTGACGAGTGTACCGATTGACATAAACTACTCCCGTTTTCAGTCATTCCCGCCTGCGCGGGAATGACAGTTGTTTATACTTGTTTTTCATATGCTATAGAGTGCCTGCTCCAGCTCATGCACTGCTTGCTGATAGTGATCCTGGTCACCGAAGGCGCGAATGATCTCGATCGGTGTGCCGAATTGAGTGAAGGGCGAGACAGCGAGAATCTGCGTTTCTTCAATTTGTGTGACACCCTCATCTGCGTATTTATCCAGCAGCGCTTCCAGCACCCGCCGTGCCTGTTCGCCATAGCGAGTAAAGTAGTTGCGTTTCCTGACTTGCTCTGCGCGCTCTCGGCGCGTCAGGGGTGGTTTGTCCCAGGCAATATGGCAGATCAGATCGAAGGGATCGCAATCCCTGCCGATTTCCTCAGCAAGCGCGTCAAAGAAGATACCTTCGTTAGCCAGTTCTTCGATAATCGCCTGTTTCTTCGCCGCACTGTTCCAGCGCCGCAGAAAATCATCCAGTGATGCGAACGAATGGGCCAGCATCTTGCGCGTGTAATCCTTGAGTGATTCGGTGATCAGCTTGCCGTGAACATCGAAATACTGCACCCGCTCAGCAACAACACTGACTTCGATATTGGCCACGACATAACGGCGAATACTCTCCCCTTCTTCTCCCTCATTAATTCCTGTCGAGGCAAAATCAGTGGCCAATTGCGGATACTTGAAATCATTCTCCGGCATAGCACTATCGGGTATCTCTGGAGGTACGGGTAATTCTCCGGCTTTAGGGGTATAAATTTGCACCGGATCACCATCAAAATCCGAGTCAGCAAATAATTCGGTGGCCTTCTTGAAATCGATGATGGTGAAGTAGTATTTGCCGTAGTCCTCGTTGATGCGCGTGCCGCGCCCGATGATTTGCTTGAACTCGGTCATTGACTGAATGCGCTGATCGAGCACGATTAGCTTGCAGGTCTGAGCATCGACACCGGTGCTCATTAGCCTGGAGGTAGTCGCGATCACAGGATATTTCGATTCAGGAAAAATGAAATTATCGAGTTCATTCTTGCCTTCTTCGCTATCACCAGTAATACGCATGACATACTTGGCATTCTGCGTCACCAGATCTGCGTTTTCATTGACCAATGCCTGACGCATGCGCTCGGCGTGATCGATGTTTTCACAGAAAACGATGGTTTTATCGAAACGGTTGGTCTGTTTTAAAAACTCGGTGATCTTTCTGGCTACCAACTGGGTGCGCTTTTCCAGTACCAGCGTACGATCAAAATCCCGTTGGTTATAGATGCGGTCTTCAATTTCATGACCATACTTGTCCACCATACCTTTGTCGGGCCGCCAGCCAGACAGATCCCTATCGATATCAATGCGCACCACCTTGTATGGCGCAAGAAAGCCATCCTCGATCCCTTGCCGCAATGAATAGGTGTAAATCGGTTCACCAAAGTAATCAATGTTGGAAACTTCCTTGGTTTCCTTGGGAGTGGCGGTCAGGCCGATCTGAGTGGCAGCAGAAAAATATTCCAGTATCTGCCGCCAGGCGGAATCTTCTGCTGCGCTGCCCCGGTGACATTCATCCACGACAATCAAGTCAAAGAAATCCGGGCTGAATTGCTTGTAGATATTCCGTTCCTCTTCCGTACCAGTCACAGCCTGATAGAGGGAAAGGTAGATTTCGTAGGATTTGTTTGCCTGCCGCTTCTGTATTTTGGTCATGGCTGCGCCAAACGGCTTGAAATCGTTGGTCATGGTCTGATCGACCAGGATATTGCGGTCTGCCAGAAAAAGAATACGTTTCTTGGCCTTGGCTTTCCACAAACGCCAGATGATCTGGAAGGCGGTGAAGGTTTTACCGGTACCGGTTGCCATGACCAGCAGAATGCGTTGTTTGCCTTGGGCAATCGCTTCGATAGTCCGGTTGATGGCAAGTAGCTGGTAGTACCGTGGGACTTTGTTGCTCCCGTCGCTGTAATAATCCTGCGTGATGAGCCCGTGCTGTTGCCCACTAGTGTTTAGGCCCTTATGCGCAAGCCACTCTTGCCACAGCATTTCAGCAGATGGAAATTGATGCAGGTTCAGCTCACGTTCAATCAGGCCATCGGCCGCAATCTTGTTGTGAAACAGAAAGCCATCGCCATTAGAGCTGAAGACAAAAGGCACCTGCAACAACTCGGCATAATTCAGTCCCTGTTGCATGCCAGCGCCAATGATGTGATTGTTGTCCTTGACTTCGATCACGGCAATCGGAATGTTGGGCTTATAGAACAGCACATAATCGGCCCGCTTGTGTTGGGCGCGAGTGTGCAATCGACCACGAACAATAATGCGCCCTTTAGTCAGCAGAAATTCTTCCCGCACCTGGCTTGTGATATCCCACCCTGCCTGTTGCAAGGCAGGGGTGATGAATTTGGTGCAGATATCGCGTTCAGAGAGTTGCTTTTTACTCATTATTCAACTCTCTCGCTTCTTTTCGCCGCTACAATGCTGATTGCTGATTACTTGTTGGCTGCGATTAGTTGAGGCGTTAAGTGTGGCGCAATAATTTGCAGCAACTGGACGAAAATCTTGGGGTTGCCTGCAACAATTTGCCCGCTCTTCAAATAGTTTTCATTGCCTTCCAGGTCACTGACCATGCCGCCTGCCTCAAGAATAAGCAGACAGCCTGCGGCGATATCCCAGGGAGACAAGCCAATTTCCCAGAATCCGTCATACCGCCCAGCAGCAACATACGCCAAATCAAGCGCAGCGGAACCAGGGCGACGAATGCCAGCCGTTTTAGGGATGATGTCCTTGAACATGGCGAGATAAGCATCCAAGAAGGAAAGATCACGGAAGGGAATACCTGTCCCGATCAAGGAATCAGCTAATAGGGCACGCTTACTGACACGGATGCGTTGATCGTTAAGGTAAGCGCCACGCCCACGACTGGCAGTGAATAATTCATTGCTGACTGGATCGTACACTACCGCTTGTGACAAAATGCCACGATGTAATAACGCAATCGATACTGAATATTTAGGAAAACCATGCAAAAAATTGGTAGTACCATCCAGCGGATCAATGATCCATTGGTATTCTGATTTTTTGGAGTCTCCGCGATTACCGCTTTCTTCTGCTAGAATCGAATGGGTAGGATAAGCATCCAGCAATACCTTGATGATGGCTTCTTCAGCCGCACCATCAACTTCACTGACAAAATCACTGTGCGATTTGCGTGAAACAGTCAGAATATCGAGGTTTCGTGAAGCTTGATTGATAATACTGCCTGCACGGCGCGCGGCCTTTACCGCAATTGTAAGCATTGGATGCATTTTTAAAGACCAAGAAATATAAAAATTGAAGAAAGTCTAATTTTAATATGAATCGCTCCTCCCCGCTCGCTAATGTCCGTATCGTATTAAGCCATACCAGTCACCCCGGTAATATCGGCGCAACGGCAAGAGCGATGAAAACGATGGGATTGAGTACCCTCTATCTGGTCAATCCTAAATCCTTTCCAGACAATGAAGCGGACGTGCGCGCTAGCAATGCACGGGACATCCTCGAACAAGCAAGTGTGGTGCACAGTCTGGAAGAAGCGCTGCATGATACCGTGCTCGCTATAGCGATGACCGCTCGCCCACGTGATCTCTCCAACCGGATTCTTGATACCAGGCAGGCTGCAAAGGCGCTCCTTGAGCATGCATCACAATCTCCAGTAGCTCTGGTTTTTGGCAGAGAAAGCTCTGGCCTGACAACAGCCGAGATCAGCATGTGTCAGCTCACAGTGCATATTCCGACCAATCCCGATTATTCTTCGCTCAATCTGGCTGCTGCCGTGCAAATCATGGCGTATGAACTGCGCATGGTGTCTACCGAAACAACTCCCATACCTCCTCAGCCGCCAGCTTATCAACTCGCCAGCTTCAACGAGATTGAGCTGTTTTATCGCCACCTGGAACAGGCCATGATCGACAGTGAATTTCTCGATCCCAGGCAACCCAAGCGACTCATGCAGCGGATACGTCGTATGTTTGCGCGCACTCAACTGGAAAAAGAAGAAGTAAACATATTGCGCGGTATACTCAATGCATTGGAGAAGCATCGTTCAGTATGAGTAATTCCATTTCCAAATCAAAGATGGCGCGAAGGCGAGCCGCAGGCAGTATAAATAATACGACAAGGTAAAGCCGACAAAGTCAGGTTGGATTTAGAAATGGAATAATATCGTTTGGATTGACTTGGCTAGCTTATTTAGCGATGATTACACTTGGTAATTCTTCATCCACCTTTTGAGATTGTAAATAATCAGACTATACAGACCGTATAGTCAATTATTTCACAAGCTCACTCATTATAATAAAAGGAGCGATCATGACAACGAACACAATTTTCAAACATAAAGTTAATACTATTATCAGTAGCAAACACTTATTAAAACATCCTTTTTATATGGCCTGGACTGATGGCAAACTGACCAAAGATCAGTTACGCCACTATGCGGAGCAATATTTTTATAATGTGCTGGCTGAGCCGACCTATCTGAGTGCTGTGCATTTCAACACGCCGCATATTCATGCTGAAACGAATAGCGGTGATATTAGTGTGCGCCAGGAAGTACTCAAGAATTTGATTGATGAAGAACATGGTGACGGTAATCATCCTGCTTTATGGAAAGCATTTGCATTTGCCCTGGGGGCAGATGATAAAAGCCTGGCCAATGCACCTGCCCTACCAGAAACAGAAAATCTGGTTTCAACCTTCCGTGACATTTGCCTGAATCAGCCTTTCTATGCTGGCCTCGCAGCACTACATGCATTTGAATCACAAGTGCCCGATATTGCAGCAGTTAAGATTGATGGGCTGGCCAAATTCTACGGCATGAACAATCCGAAAGATTATGAATTCTTCTCAGTTCACCAGAAAGCGGATATCTACCATTCGCAAGCAGAATGGGCCATCATCGAGCGATTTGCTGACACCCCAGAAAAACAGGCTCAAGTGCTCGCTGCTACCCAGCGTGCCTGCGATGCCCTCTGGAAATTCCTGGACGGTATTCATGAAACCTATTGCGCAAATCTGATCTGCGATCAAGAAGCGGCTGTTACACTGCATTAATCAAACACACATGGGTGGATAAGACACTTTATCTACCCAACAGTCTCAGGAACCTTCTTTCTCCTGAAAAGAGAATCCTGCCATAGTAATTAGCCATTGGTTTCGATAAGTACCACCCACTTCACCTAAAAATATAATGCATGCGGTACAATGCCCATTACCTTACATGAGCTGTAATGGGAAATTTCTTTGGAAACTTTGCTCAGCAGGACTGAGATTTGAAACAATGAGATCTTAAACAAAGTAATTTAATAGACTCGGTTACCCTGTTAAGTATCTGTTCAGGTTTGAGTGATTACACTTTATTCAATTTCATAAAATTATTTTTTGCTGCAACCAAGTTAACAAGAGGTTTACATAATGAACAAAACAACCATGAGAGTAGCACTGATCGCTAGCCTGCTAATATCTGCCTGCGCTTCTCAAACTAGATGGACACCTACTGTCGATACTTACAACAATCCAAATGCTAGTCGACTGAATCAAGACTTGTATGAATGTGATCAACTCGCGCGCGAAGCCTCTGGTGGCACAGCTAAAGAAACAGCGGTCGGCGCTGGGGTCGGTGCTGCACTCGGTGCGGCCGGCGGGGCGGTAGTCGGTGCCTTCACCGGCAATCCTGGCAAGGGCGCAGCAATTGGCGCCGCAGCTGGTGGTTTGGGTGGAGCTGCTAAGCAAGGGTTTGGAGCAGAAGAATCGTTCAAAAGTGCTTATCGGAACTGCCTGCGTAACCGCGGCCACAGAGTCGTGAATTAATTATTTTAGACCTCAGGCTGGCACTATAATGAGCTAACATCTCAGCCAGCCTGATCACTCAGCAGGAATATTGTTAACTCCCTTCGCGCACATGACAGAAGGGAGCATTTCCCCCTTTACCCCAGATACCGCTACTTCATAGGGTGTCACGCACGTTGATGCGGATACGTGGCAAGATATGAGAAAACTGAAAGATCACTCTTTGCAACGAGGAGTAATGCTGTATTCGCACCCAAAGCGATACACGATACTATCCCTAGTTTGTTTTCTCAACACTGTGTTCCATTAGCCTGGTTCACGGCACCGCTTACTACCATCTTTTGGCGAAACTTTATTTTCACAACCGCTCAATGGAATAATCCCGTCTAAAGTGGCAAAACATTGATCCCGACTAGTCACCAGAAAATCCTGTAGATACGGCATAGAAGCAGTTTCCTTGCGCGTCGACACGAATAAATCGCTCCATAAGCCATTAGTACCGATGCTCCGCGCAATGACATAATCGTGATCGACATAGTTTTTGATTCCCCAATTGGGCAACGCCGCGATTCCCCGGCGACTTGCCACCAATTGCAAGATAGCCACGGTCAATTCTGCTGTCCTTCGCTGCCAAGAAATGCCCGCAGGCTTCAGTATCTTGCTGATCAGATCGATACGCTCTTCCGGGACGGGGTAAGTGATCAGAGTCATATCAGCAAAATCTGTTGCCTCCAGAGTTCGTTTTTTGGCTAGCTCATGACCTGGAGCAAGTACTGCTAGAATCTCGAAACGAAACAAGGGATGGTGAACAATGCCTCGTTGCGGTTTGTTTTCTGATCCAATGATAATATCCGTCTCCTCCCGCTTAAGCAGTTTGATAGGGTCGGCGTGAAATCCGGAAACCAGATCCAGTTCCACTTCCGGCCAATGCTTGCGGAAGGTATCCATGATAGGCATCAGCCAGTCAAAACAGGTATGGCATTCCAGCGCAATGCGTAAATTTCCACTCGTTCGCTGGGCAATTCTGGCGAGATCCCGCTCGGCAGCCTGCACTTCCTTGATAATTTTTTCCGCTAACAGGACAAGACGTTCTCCTGCATCAGTCAACTGGATAGCATGCCCCTGTCGTTGAATCAGCGGTATCTGGTAATAATGCTGTAATGCCTTGATCTGATGGGAGAGCGCCGATTGGGTAAGATGCACGCGCTTAGCGGCGAGCGATAAACTGCCGGTCTCTTGTAGTGCGCTCAAGATGCGAAGGTGACATAATTCAAGCATATTAATTTAAGTAAATATGAATTATATTCATAGATTTAATAAATATTTTCATTTTATTCATAGTTTAACATACCACACAATGATTGTTCTTTTCATACAATTAAAAAAGAGCAATTATGGCTTTGACACACAATCTAGGGTTCCCGCGGATAGGCGCACGCCGGGAATTGAAACAAGCGCTTGAAGCATACTGGCGCAAGAATATCGACGCGAAACAATTATAAGATCAAGCAAAAGCTATTCGGAAAGAAAATTGGCTTCTGCAAAAGAAAATCGGTCTCAATCTGATTCCTGTCGGCGATTTTGCCTTGTATGACCACATGCTCAATATGACTGCATTGCTTGGCGCAATACCCGATCGCTTCAATTCGACTCAGTATGACACCATGCTCGATCTGTATTTTGCCATGGCACGGGGTACCGCCAATCAATCTGCGATGGAAATGACCAAGTGGTTCAATACCAACTATCACTATATCGTTCCGGAATTTAACAGCCATACCCATTTTCAGATTACCTCGGAGCAGTTGTTTGACGAGATCAATGAAGCCAAGGCATTGGGTATTTCTCCCAAGGTGGTATTGATTGGGCCATTAACGTATTTATTTCTGGGCAAAGAAACAGAAGTAAATTTTAATCGTCTGGATTTATTGCCTCGTTTGCTGTCCACTTATCACGAAATTCTGTCTAGAATTGCAGCGCTTGGCGTACAGTGGGTACAGATAGATGAGCCCTACTTGGCATTTGATCTGGAGGAAATCTGGTTAGAAAAGCTGAGTGAAGCCTATACAACCCTACGAGGAAGCGGCCCACAATTGCTGCTGACGACCTATTTTGATGCCATTGATGAACATGCAGCAAGACTCAAAGCCTTACCCGTCGATGGCCTGCATATTGATTTATGTCGCGCACCGCATCAGCTCAATGCATTTCTTGCCGATTATCCGGTTAATAAAGTACTTTCACTGGGTATTATCGATGGGCGTAACGTGTGGCGCGCCGATCTTTCTCAAGCATTGGCAACTTTGTCACAAGCGCAATCTTTCCTTGGTGAACGATTGTGGATTGCACCCAGCTGCTCGTTATTGCACTGCCCAGTCGATCTCGAACTGGAAACCAGGCTGGATGGTGAAATTAAAAACTGGCTTGCTTTCTCGGTCCAGAAACTCAACGAAATTGTTATTCTGGGACGTGGATTAAACCAGGGAGAAGCATCAATCCAAACCTCTCTGCAAGAGTCCGTTGAAGCCAGGCAGGCAAGACAGCAATCCAAACGGATACATCACCCGGTAGTACAAGAACGAGTGAAAAAATTAACGCAACGCGATTGTCAGCGTCACCTCCCCTTTGCACAACGACAATCTTTGCAACAACAATATTTTCAGTTACCGCTACTGCCGACCACCACCATCGGCTCATTCCCCCAAACAACCGAAATTCGCAAAGCCAGAGCCGCTTTCAGAAAAGGAGAGTTCAGTCATGTGGACTATCTTGAGGCTATGCGCGCTGAAATCCAAAATGTCATCCAGCAACAGGAAGAAATAGGGCTTGATGTGCTCGTGCATGGCGAAGCCGAGCGCAATGATATGGTTGAATATTTTGGAGAACAGTTGTGGGGTTATGCTTTTACTGAAAATGGCTGGGTACAAAGCTACGGTTCCCGCTGTGTTAAGCCGCCTATTCTCTATGGTGATATTTACCGCCCGGAAGCCATGACGGTCAACTGGATCAGCTATGCCCAGAGTCTGGCCAGCAAACCAGTAAAAGGAATGCTAACAGGCCCGGTAACCATGCTGATGTGGTCATTCATACGCGATGATCAGCCCTATTCTGAAACCGCACTGCAACTTGCGCTGGCTATTCGCGATGAGGTAAAAGATTTGGAGCAGGCGGGAATTGGCATGATTCAGATCGATGAACCCGCTTTTCGCGAGGGGCTTCCGCTGAAAAAATCAGCTTGGTCTGAATACCTGCAGTGGGCAGTCAAGGCATTTCGCATCGCTAGTTCAGGTGTAAAGGATGAGACACAGATTCATACCCATATGTGTTATTCGGAATTTCACGATATTTTGCCGGCCATTGCTGAAATGGATGCAGATGTGATTACCATTGAGACCTCACGCTCACGCATGGAATTGCTGGATGCATTCGCGCAGTTTGCTTATCCCAATGAAATTGGCCCGGGTGTATATGACATTCACTCGCCACGTATCCCGGATACTGATGAAATGCTGGCATTACTGGAAAAAGCGCTCCGATGCATCCCACCACAGCAATTATGGGTCAACCCCGATTGCGGCCTGAAAACACGGAATTGGGCTGAGACCCATGTCGCATTGAAGAAAATGGTCAGCGCGGCACACATTCTGCCTAATAGGATAGTTGCTTGATATCATCATTGAGGAAGAGCAGTATCAAATATATTTCTTACCTTCGATTCAGGTATCGGAAAAGTTTGAACCTAAAAACCGCAGCTGATCCCTTGATTGAAGAGCTAAGCCCCCGACATATGGAAGCATTTTCGAAACTTTCTCATTCACCAGAATGGTGATGCCGCTACGAAGTGCATGGTAATGTTGCTCCAGGTGCGAATGCGGCGTTGCTCTTCGTAGCAGGTGGTGATCCTGCGGCTTTATCGCGCCTTGCCTCGCACCTGGATCACCACACGCTCTACCTCGTCCAACCGCAGCTTTTAGGTTGAACAGTTGCTATACATTAACCACTATGCATTAGCCGTTATAATTACTATTAGTTATAATCAGCAGTTTGAAAGCCCCCGAATCAATCAACAAAACTACTTATTCTGCTTTCTGTCAAATCCAGGAGCATAAACAAGTTATTACTCAATCTTCAGCATTATCATGGATGAACAATCAAGTCTGCTGGCATTGTTTACCAGCAGCTTCCTGGCTGCCACTCTTCTTCCAGGAGGTTCAGAAGCAGTATTAGTAAGCGTGCTCATAGCTTACCCTGAGCTTTACAGCTCAGCCTTGAGCGTCGCAACACTCGGCAATACGCTGGGTGGGATGAGCTCTTATGTGATAGGCCGTTTATTGCCAGATGAAGAAGCGATGCGCAGCAAAATTGGGAACAAAGCGCGTGGATTAGAATGGACACGCCGTCATGGAGCGCCGATCCTCTTTCTTTCCTGGTTACCCTTGATCGGTGATGTATTGTGTGTCGCTGCGGGCTGGTTGCGCATCCACTGGCTTTGGGCCGTCATATTTATCGCTGTAGGAAAATTTGCGCGTTACTGGGTCATTGCTAGCGTAATCGGTTAACCCCCAAACAGTGAGAGGGAGTTAACCGATTATTAACTAAGCTATTATTTCTCAAATAATTTCTGTAGATCTCCACTTTGATACATCTCGGTCATGATATCTGAGCCACCGACAAATTCACCGTTTATATAAAGCTGTGGAATAGTCGGCCAATTAGAATAATCTTTAATTCCCTGACGAATTTCCGGGTTGGCGAGCACATCAACTGAAAAAAAGTCTTGGACGCCACATGCTTTGAGTATCTTTACAGCATTAGCAGAAAACCCACATTGAGGATGTTCAGGTGAGCCTTTCATATAAAGCACTACCGGATAAGTATTAATTTGCTGCTCAATCAGCTCATTTGCGTTCACGTCTCAATATCCTCCTTAAGCAATTATTTTAAAAGCTAATTTATTATTAGATAACTAGGTAATACTCTGGTTCTATTTCTTATCAGTAATTATTGTGGTATCTCATCATTCCGCAAGAATACCTCATTAATCATATTCTAGCAGCTAGCTTATCGCCAGCGGCAGTTAGCTTGTTGCCAGCGCACGATCATCACGTTGCCCGCCACTCACCCGTAGTATCCCTGCCAGATCTGGACAGGAGAATATGTTAATGAAATTGGATTCTGCTAGCAATTGTCGGCAAATAACGCCCTGATCATAGCCATGCTCCAGTAACAGCTCACCACCTGGGGTCAAAAAATCAGGTGCATTGACGATAATTTTACGAATACATGCCAAGCCATCATCGACTGCTGTCAGTGCTATACGAGGCTCAAAACGTAAATCACCTTGATCCAGATGGGGGTCTCCCTCAGCCACATAAGGTGGATTCGAGACGATCAGATCAAATTCTACCTGATCCAATCCATCAAACCAGTTTCCCGCACGTATCTGCACATTATGGATCCCCAGTTTTTCTGCATTCAACCGAGCAATTGACAGCGCATCGGGTGAGAGATCGACTGCAGTAACACGTGCAAGTGGTCGATGCTTGGCAATGGTGAGCGCAATTGCGCCACTCCCTGTACCTAGATCAAGAACGTTACAGGTTTGATTAACTGGAATACGTGATAAGGCTAGTTCTACCAGTAATTCTGTTTCCGGTCGAGGAATCAGAACGGCAGGCGTAACCTTAAAAGTCAAATCATAAAAATCGCGCTCACCAACAAGATAGGCAACTGGCTCACCTGCAATTCTCCTCGTTACCAGCAATTGGAAAGCATCAACTTGCTCGCGATTCAATACACTGTTTGAGTGAACAGCAAGAAAGACCGCATTTACATTCAACGCATATTGAAGCAATAGGCGTGCCTCTATGTCATCTATATGACGACGTGCATCTTGTAGTGTCTGTGCTATCGTAACCTGCATATTTGCGCAGCTACTCTAGAGTGATTACTCCCCTCTAGTCGTCATTTTTCCATCATAGACGCCAGTTGCTCTGCTTGATGTTCAGCCATCAATGCTGAACACAGCTCATCGATATCACCATCCATGATTTGATCCATCTTATAAAGCGTAAGATTGATCCGATGATCTGTAACTCGCCCTTGCGGAAAATTATAGGTACGAATCCGCTCAGAGCGCTCTCCGCTTCCCACCAGTGATTTGCGTGTCGCAGCTTGCTCTGCCTGCTGCTCGCGCATTTGCTTATCCAGAATTCGAGCAGCCAAGACGCTCATCGCTTGCGCTTTGTTTTTATGCTGAGAACGCCCTTCCTGACATTCGACGACGATACCCGTTGGTAAATGGGTGATACGCACAGCCGAATCCGTTTTATTGATATGCTGACCGCCTGCACCGGATGCCCGGAATGTATCGATTCTTAAGTCAGCCGGATTCAGTTCAACGCCGGTAATTTCATCCACCTCTGGAATAACTGCAACCGTACAGGTAGAAGTATGTACTCTCCCTTGTGTTTCTGTCGCTGGCACACGTTGTACTCGATGGGCGCCTGATTCAAACTTGAGTCGAGAGTAAGCCCCATAACCGATAATTCTAGCGATGATTTCCTTGTATCCGCCCACATCAGAAGGGCTTTGCGAAATGATCTCGACTTGCCAGCGCTGTCGCTCAGCGTAGCGTGTATACATACGAAACAGATTCCCCGCAAAAAGAGCAGATTCATCTCCACCCGTACCTGCACGAATTTCCAGAAAAATATTGCGCTCATCATTGGGATCTTTAGGTAATAACTGCTTAATCAGTTCAGCTTCTGTTTTCTGGAGTTTCTCTTTCCCGGCTACAATTTCAGTTTCAGCAAAATCCCGCATCTGGGGATCGGCGATCATCTCTCTGGCGGTTTGAATATCCAACTCGGTTTGCTGATAAGCCTGATAAAGCTCAACCACTGGAACAATCTCCGCCCGCTCACGAGTAAGCTTGCGATATTTATCCAAATCGGCTGTGATCTTCTCGCTGCTCAATAATTGATTCAATTCCTCCAGCCGCACACTCAGACGAGTGAGCCGGTCTGCAATACTTTTATTCATTGTGGGTAATGTAGTTGATATAGTCGATTGATTAGCTCGACCAGCTGATCTCGCTCATCATCGGCTGCGTGATTCAGTATACTGGAAGGAAGGTGTAGGAATTTGTTGGTCAATCCATTACTGAGCGATTCGAGTATCTTTTCTGGATTCTCACCCTTTGCCAACAGCTTCTGCGCGCGTGCAAGCTCATGCCTTCGAAATTGCTCCGCCTGATCTCGCAATGCTCTGATAGTCGGAACCAGTTCGCGTGTTGCCAGCCAACGCATAAAATCAATCACATTGGTATCGATAATGGTTTCAGCTTGGGCAACCGCGCTGAGGCGTGAGTCTAATCCCTCTTTGACTATATCTGCCAGATCATCAACGTAATAAAGAAACACATCATCCAGCTCTGCGACTTCCAGTTCGACATCTCGAGGAACTGCCAAATCGACAATAAAAATGGGTCGATGTTTGCGAATCTTGATGGCACGTTCCAACATGCCCTTACCCAAGATCGGGAGGGGGCTTGCGGTACAAGTAACTACAATATCGTGCAACGCTAGCTGCTCAGGCAATTCGCTAAGCGGGATAGCTCGCGCATTGAAGCGTCGCGATAATGCTTCGGCCCGTTCAGCAGTGCGATTGGCAACTGTAATCCGCTTGGGGCGCCTGGCAGCAAAGTGGCTAGCGCAAAGCTCGATCATCTCACCCGCACCAATAAATAGAACATTCTGTTCACTGATATCGCCAAAGATCCGCTCCGCTAAGCGAGCAGCGGCAGCAGCCATTGATACGGAACTAGCACCAATCTCAGTGGATGTACGTACTTCCTTAGCCACAAAAAAAGTACGCTGAAACAACTTATGCAACAACAATCCCAGCGTGCCTGCATTCTCCGCTGACTTGATCGCATTTTTCATCTGGCCGAGTATCTGTGGTTCTCCCAGCACCATAGAATCCAATCCACTGGCAACCCGAAAAGCATGTTTGACTGCCTGCTCACGTGGCAATCGATAAAGATAAGGATCTAACTCGCGAGGGGGTAAATGATGAAAATCCGTGAGCCAGTGAATCGCCGTGTCTGGCTTGTCAGTATTACAGTAAATTTCAGTGCGATTACAAGTTGAAACAATGGCAGCCTCTTTAACTGCATGATTCCCTACTAAATCATGCAAGGCATGCACCATTGTATTTTCAGTAAATGTAACCTGCTCACGTATGCTTAACGGCGCTGTATTGTGATTGATACCAAAAGCAAATAGCTGCATGAAAGATGATCTTTAAATGGCTAAAAATCGGAAATACGTAATTATAGCGGAAGTTTAAGCACCATCAATGAAAGGAATATGCTTGTCATACACACTTCTTCTTACTAGCCGCATAGATTCTGAGTTATTAAATTAACGCCACGACATAATTGGAATAGTAGAGATACTGTTTTTAGGTGATCCCTCAATAACTCTATCGCTATAGGCCAGATAAATCAGCACATTGCGTTTAGGGTCATAAAAACGCACTACTTGTAATGTCTTAAATAGCAACGAGGTACTTTTTTTAAATACTTCCTTACCATCTTTCTGGCCATTTTTCACATTCTCGGGTAGTTCGATTGGACCTACCTGACGACAAGCTATTGAAGCATCAGAAGTATCCTCAGCCACTCCTACCGTACCACTAATGCCACCTGTTTTTGCCCGACTGAGATAGCAAGTAGCTCCCACAACCTCCGGGTCATCAAATGCCTCAACAATAATTTTATCATTAGCACCCAAAATCTTAAATTTGGTGGATACACTACCAATCTGTTCAGCCATTGAAGAGGAAGCAAACAACAATATTAAAACCAATATCAAAAACTCGATTTGCTTTGGAATATTTAAGAGACAAATCATAGTATGGCTTCTCCGTTTCATCATGCTCTATCACTACTCAGTTAGGTATTTAATCAAAATCTCGTTGAACCCTTAGATGACATAAATCGATAAATGTTTAATTGCACTTATTGATGGTTAATATAGACCGCGCTACCAATCCAGGGCATGTCAAGCTTGTCTCTCTCCATTGCGTAGGCTCGAAACGGGATATCCATATGAATGGACAGGAATTTTAACGTGCATCTCCTAATGATAAAAGTGTTTTGTTATTTAAATCACTCTAATCGCCCCAATATCATGTAAAACCTTAACCTTCTTATTACATGCAAGAGAAATTGACTCAAACTTACTCTAACCCACCAATGAAACTAATTCCATTTCCAAATAGCATGGATAATCCCCAATATTCAAACTTTATCGCAAAGTATTTGTCTCGACAGACATAATGATAAAAAAATGTATCTATCAATATTCGCATAGAATCTGAGCATACCAGACTAATAGATGGAAAGCTGAGTATCATGCAATGTCGCGGAGTAGCTGTCATGCGAGTTATTCATACTTTTTTTAGTTCCTAATCTTTATACTTGTTTTACTTCATTTAATCTTTTCTTATTTTGTAGCGCTGTTAAATTACGTATTACTAGAAAAGGCCGCTCATGCCCAGAAAATTACATTTAATAATCATATTGTTAAACATGATAACATTTACTATTAATTTAACTCGATTAATGAATAAAATTCTGGCGATCTTTGCGTCAAGGGTTCTTGTTAACAATTCCTCGATTTTGTCTAAAAGGATCATGCCGTGAACGTTTTTTACGAAGAATCTGGTATTTTTAAGGTTGGCACCATTCTTGCTGACAATACGACCTCTTTACAAGTAGAAGCATCACACGGCAAACGCTCCAAAATCAAAGCTTCCTCGGTATTGTTACGATTTGAAGTCCCACCCTTATATGAATTCATGTATCAGGCACAGCAGGTTGCTGCTGATCTGGATACTGATTTTCTCTGGGAATGCTGCACGAATAGCGAAGAATTTTCGAGTCATACTTTAGCTGCTGATTACTTCGGACACTCACCTAGTCCAGTGGAAGCGGCTGCAATCATGATTCTTCTGAATAGCGCTCCAATGTATTTTTACAGAAAAGGACAAGGACGTTATAAAGCCGCTCCAGCTGAAGCTTTGCGAGCAGCACTAGCCAGCCAAGAAAAGAAACGACTAGAAGCAGAACAACAAGCTCGTTATAAGCAACAATTGAGCACCTTCATTTTTCCTGAAGAATTCAGATCACAATTGGATGACCTACTTTATAAACCAAATAAAAATACCATTGAATGGAAAGCGCTCGAATCAGTCTGTACTGCAACCAAGCTCAGCGTTCCCAAATTATTAGAAAAATGTGGCGCCATACCCTCTACCCACGATTATCACTTTAATCAATTTCTGCGAGAGCATTTTCCGGAAGGAGCCGCCTTCAATCTCCCCGAAATAGATTGTGTATTTAGTGATCCTGAGAATTTACCGATAGCAGATGTAGCAGCTTTTAGTATCGATGATGCTACCACCACTGAAATTGATGATGCTTTTTCAGTTACACCGCTCGCTCTGGGAAGCTTCCGTATTGGCATCCATATAGCGGCGCCAGCCTTAGGAATTACTCCTGGCTCACTTCTGGATAAAGTTGCTGCACAACGCCTTTCAACTGTTTATCTACCCGGGCGGAAGATTACTATGCTTCCTGAAAAAACGATCGATCTTTATACTCTCAGTGAAACGCGATTACGCCCGACAGTTTCACTCTATCTGGATGTAGCAGACGATTTTACTGTAATAACCTCTCAAAGCCGAATAGAAAAAATCAGAGTCATCGCCAATCTGCGTCACGATGCCTTGGAGCAACAATTTAATGAGGATACACTGAGAAAAAATCGCACAAATTACCCTTTTGCGCATGAGTTGAGTTTACTTTGGAATTTCTCCCGCAAGATGGAAATACTCCGCGGCAAGGAAAATGATATCAATAATGAAAAAATTGATTACAGCTTCTTTATTGAGCAGGATCGTATCACTATTCAAGAGCGTCGACGCGGCTCACCAATCGACAGAGTCGTTTCTGAATTAATGATTTATGCGAATACTGAATGGGGCAAACAACTTGCCGATGCGGGAATCGCAGGCATTTATCGCAGCCAGAATGGGGGAAAAGTAAAAATGAGTCTTTCTCCGGCCCCTCATCAGGGGCTCGGTGTGGCCCAGTACGCGTGGAGCAGCTCACCAATGCGTCGTTATGTAGACTTAATCAATCAGCGACAACTTATCGCATTACTGACAGATGCAGCACCGTTCTATTCGAAAGAGAACGATGAATTGTTGATATCAATACGGGATTTCGAACAAGTTTATAGTATATATAGTGATTTCCAACGTGCCATGGAACGTTATTGGTGTCTGCGTTGGTTGCTACAGGAAGATATTCAAGTAACTAGTGGGCAAGTCATTAAAGAAAACTTGGTAAAGGTCGATCGTATTCCTTTGATCGTACGTGTGCCTTCATTACCAGACCTCTTGCCGGGTACAGTTGTTAAGTTAGAATTATCCCAAATTGACTTAATTGAATGCACCTTGAATATCCGATTTTTATATAAAGAATAAGTTTGAAAATATATTTTTCATTTATGAGATACTTTTCATCCATCGTCGATTATTCCATCTTCAAAATATGTGTAAACGAAATTTCGTTACAAATCATAATAAACGCTTTGGGAGCAGTGGAGGCAAAGCCCCATAATGATAAAATGAGTACAACAAATTTTGGTGAAGCCACATTCCAAGTAGCTAAGCGAGAAATAAGTGTTCACCGATCCAGCTATCGGGACGTATTGTAGATTTGCTCACAAGCGCTCATATGAGTTAGTTAACTTTATCTAGCCGTTATTCGCTCTAAGATGTTAGATTACAGCCTTTCGATACCCTATCCTGGGTTATCTTATCGACCAAAACGCTTCTATGTCGCAATACTGATTTCACTGCTCCTCCACGCAGTTATCCTATGGGGGATCACTTTTAAGGTACCGGAACCTGTCGTCAATAATGTTGCAAAATCGCTGGAGATCATTCTGGTCAACAGTAAATCTGAGCAAAAACCTGTCGACACGAATATATTGGCACAAACCAATTTGGAGGGAGGTGGCAATGTTAACGAGGATCTGCGTGCTAAATCGCCTTTGCCAGTATTGCCCCAAACCAAACCATTAGTTGATCTTGCTCAAGCAACAAAAAAAACAAAACAACTAGAAAATGAAGTCAAGAAGCTCATGAGTGCTGTTGAAAGCAAACCTCGCATTGTTGAAGCCGAGGAGCCTCAGACAGAACAATCTGAAAACAAACCCACACCCTCTTTGGACAGAGCAGACTTGTTACAGCGTAGTCTTGAAATTGCTCGCCTGGAAGCCCAAATCAGCAAGGAATATGAAGAATATCAGAAACGACCCAAGCGCAAGTTTATCGGTGCACGCACAAAAGAATATCGTTTCGCGCGCTATGTAGAAGACTGGCGACTGAAAGTCGAACGCATCGGTAATTTGAACTACCCCGAAGAAGCCAGGAAACAGCAGCTTTATGGCAATTTACAGCTAACTGTTGGCATTCGATCGGATGGCAGCCTTGAGTCCATCAGTATTGATCTCTCCTCTGGAACAAAAATTCTCGATGATGCAGCCATTCGTATAGTCAGACTAGCAGCTCAAAATGGTTTTGCGCCTTTTCCACCCGATATCAGTCGAGATACGGATATCTTACACATTACCCGTACCTGGGTATTTGAACGCTCAGATAAATTAGTCAGCGAATAATCAGTAAAATAATACGTTCAGTCTACTGATTCCCATTTGAAATTTTATTCTTCAGTTCACACTTTACGGAACAATGTTATGCCTGATTTTTATGCCGTAATTGGCAATCCCATACACCATAGCAAATCACCTGTCATCCACAAGCAATTTGCACAAGAAACTCAGCAGGATATGCAGTATGAGGCTATTCTGGCTCCTCTGGATGGATTCGAAGTGGCAGTTAGGGCATTTCAGCAACGAGGAGGTAAGGGTATGAATGTAACCCTTCCGTTCAAGCTAGAAGCTTATGCGATATCAACATGCTTAACAGAGCGAGCAAATGCCGCCCAAGCAGTCAATACACTTAAATTTAATGGGAGTCATGACATTCTTGGTGATAACACTGATGGTGCCGGGTTGGTGCGGGATATCGAGATGAATCAACAGGTTGTCATTGTCGGCAAAAGTATTCTATTAATGGGGGCTGGCGGTGCTGCACGAGGTGCTATTTTACCACTGCTGGAACTCAAGCCACGCATACTTGCCATCGCCAATCGCACTAAAGAGAAAGCGCAAGTGTTACAAAGACAATTCTCTTCTCATGGCAATATCTTATCGGGACATTATCAAGATTTCTCTGGAGAAAGTTTTGATATCGTCATCAATGCTACTTCAGCAAGTCTCCATGATGAGCTGCCTTCTTTACCGGAAGGTATCTTTTCCAAAGAATCACTAGCTTATGACATGATGTATGGTAAAGAGCTGACGCCATTTTTAAGATTTGCCCAGCGGCAAGGAGCGAGTCAGCTAGTTGATGGCATTGGCATGCTTGTCGAACAAGCTGCGGAATCTTTTTTCTTATGGCGCGGCATCAGACCAGAAACGAAAAAGGTGATTGAAATATTAAAGAATAACAGACACTAAACAATATCCACGTCACTCATTGAGCGCAGAATATCAATCACTTAATCTCAGCTTCTAAAGAAGCTAATCGCGCAAGGGATACACGGCAAAATTTCTCAACTGTTGGCTATGGCAACGCTTACTCTTATTTTTCAGCATCCCCTGCTCTATCTGTTATGGATACTGTTCTATATTGCTTACTGGAATACCTCTAATTCCAATTCTAAATCAAATCTAACTTTGTAGGCTTTCCTTTCTGGAATATTTATACTATCCGCGACTCGCCTTCGTATCTGTTTGATTTTGAAATGAAATAATCAAGAGGCATTTCTTGCCTCAATTACAGCTAATCCACACGATTATGATCGAAATCGCAACGCGCAGAAGCTGCTGAAAAAACAATCTCATTCTCAGCCGCATGCCCGTGACACAGATCCCATGATCGAGCACCCCTTAAGAAATTCGTTTCTAAGTCATCTTTAAAACTTTCTAGTTTTTACTAACTGGCTCAATGTACCAGACTGAGTTAACATTCATTCCCTTAAAAGCTAGTTCTTTTACTTTAATTTCACGGTCAATAAATCTGTAAAAACAGACTCTCATTCCTGTGATATAACAAAAAAAGACAATGCTCGCTTCCTTGTCTCTTTTAATTAATAGGAATTAAGTTTCTGTTTGTTTCGTTTGTTTATTGTGACAACCCTTCTCCCATCGGAGATCTGCTATGACTGAAGATAGCCATCCTCATGAAAATGAAGACTTGCAAAGCAAACTGGAGCGGGTAATTTATTTGCTCCGTAAATACAGACTGGTAGAAGGGTTAGTACGCCTGCAAGATACCCCGCGTCAAGAACTGGTTGAATCTGTTATCCAGAAACAAAATCTGGCAAGTCTGCAGAATGTGCTTGATAAGCTTCATCCGGCAGATATCGCGCATATTCTGGAAACATTGCCATTGGAAGACCGTCTCTTCATATGGAGTCTGGTCAAGACTGAAAATGATGGAGAGGTGTTACTTGAAGTTTCCGATGCTGTCCGCGAAACACTCATTGCAGACATGGGCAGCAGCGAATTGGTGGCAGCAGCTGAGCAACTGAATGCAGATGAAATTGCTGATCTTGCACCAGATTTACCCAGCGAAGTCATCGAGGATGTATTTCGGGCGCTGCCTCTAGAAGAGCGTGAGCAACTGCGCGCTGCAATGTCCTACCCAGAAGACTCTGTGGGAGCACTCATGGATTTTGATGTCATTACGATACGCGAGAATGTCAGGCTTGAGGTGGTATTGCGTTATTTACGGCGCCTGGGTGAATTACCAGACCATACCGACCAACTATTTGTCGTCGATCGCAATGAACATCTCAAAGGGGTCTTGCTACTGAATCAGCTTTTGGTAACTGATCCTGACGTTATGGTCAGCGAGGCAATGACTGCTGAAATGGTTAAATTTCACCCCTATGACAAAGCACAACAGGCAACCAAGGCTTTTGAACGCTATGATCTTGTTTCTGCCTCAGTAGTTGATGCAGATAGGAAACTATTAGGACGAGTAACCGTTAATTCGGTGTTAGATTTCATTCGTGAGAAAGTTGAAAGCGAAGCTCTTAGCCAGGCAGGTCTGAGTGAAGAAGAGGATTTGTTTGCACCGATCTGGAAAAGTGTCAAAAACCGTTGGGCATGGCTTGCCATTAATTTGGTAACAGCGTTTATTGCATCACGTGTTATTGGTCTGTTTGAGGATTCCATCGAGAAATTGGTTGCACTGGCTGCGCTGATGCCCATTGTAGCAGGGGTGGGCGGAAATTCCGGCAATCAAACCATTACTATGATCGTTCGTGCCATTGCGCTAGGCCAGGTCAGCACCGATAGCACACTTAAACTGATTGGTAAAGAGATTGGTGTCAGCCTGATAAATGGTTTGGTATGGGGGAGTATCGTTGGATTTTTTACCTATCTCATCTATCAGAATATCCCACTTGGTCTCGTCATGGCTTTCGCTATGGTTCTGAACTTGCTGCTAGCTGCATTAGTAGGAGTACTCATTCCATTGACTCGAATAAAAATGGGTCGCGATCCAGCCATTGGCTCCAGCGTCATGATTACCGCAGTAACCGATAGCGGTGGTTTTTTCATTTTTCTGGGACTTGCCACGCTCTTCTTGTTATGAGTAATCCTGAAACAACCACTAAATAGCACTCATAGGCAATAGAAAATTAATTTAGTTTATAAAACAAAATATTATCAAGCGGAATAATAATACAGCAGCCAGATCACATAACTGCTTTTTCACAATACTCTTAGTATTGAAAATAAGATTGTGTGCATTTACATTATTGTCGTCACCAATCCCCTGTAGTTTTTTCAATACATCAAACTTATTGCTATACGCTTGGCGAAAAGGAAGTGATGCTCTGAGCGCACCGAGGTGTGAATAATCAACTAATTGATTAATATACCTAAATATACTTTAGAGAATCAAAGTTATACATAAATCAATCTTAATATTAGTAGGAACGGTAATATTGACTGGTCCAGAGAAACCATCTATTTTTGTTATTAAGAACAAGATCTACGATCCTATTCTCAAATGAAAGGTGCCAGCGAGGACACAGAATGGGAGGAAACACTGGCACCTGACTAAGATAAGAGAATCACTTAGTCTATATTATTTTAGGAGCTCAATATTGCACTATCATGACACTAAAGCTTTTAAACTCTTGACTAGGTAGGTGTCTCACAGATTACTCTGTGATGAAGGCAGCGAAGCTAGCAGGGAAACGAAGAGCAATGAATACCCGTCGTAAGTTGAGCTACGATGCAGCCAGTATCGAGCCGTTGATAATCCACCTCTTTACATAAACATAACAATCTAATCTTTTTGGAGAATTTACTATTAAACACGTGAAAATAGTGCAATAGCGCCTGCAATGATTACTAATTCCATGAACCAAGCGTGTATGCCTGCCGGAATATGTTTTAACATTACACGCGCAACAAACGCACCCGGTGCAGTGCAAAGTCCAATGAGAAGACCCATCAGAGCCAGCTCTAGATTGAGTACGGCGAAACTGCCGAAAAGAATAATTTTCGCTATACCCAATGTGACAGAAATAACCGCATCTGTTGCAACAAGAGCACTGCCATTAACCCCAACTGACATCAGCATAGAAATTAGAATAGCACCCGTGCCCGTCATGCCACCATTGATGAACCCAAATGCTGCGCCTGCACCAAGTTCAGTAGTAGTCGAAAACCTGAGTTGCGCATTGCGCAAGATTCTTCGCAATAGAACACTTGCTAGCAGGAATGAACCAAGGAGGAGAGCAATCCAGTCAGCGCTGAGCAGCGTGTAGCTGTACGCGCCAGTGATACACGCAGGTAAACCCAGAACAAGTATATGTCGCACATGAAGCCATTGAATTTCTTGCCAGAACGCGATGACCCGGCTACCATTGTTCAAGAGCATAGCGACAGCCATTACGGGAATAACGTTGGTTACCCCTACAAGCGGAACCAAGAAGACTGGTAGAATCAAACCAGTGCCATAGCCAGATAATCCTGCCAAAATCGAAGCGCTGAATGCGACGAAACATGCCAGCATAAGCTGTAATGGACTCGTGATCAAAAACTGAAATGCTTCGTTTAATGACATTTACTTTTTGGAGTAATATTCTGAACAGACATTGGTTCTTATCACATAAGTATGTGTCGACAACTACAACCTCAAATTATCCAAGGGTGACAGAAGAGAGTGTTTTCATCACACTTAACTGTTGTTCCCCTTAGAATTCTGATTAAAGTGAGGTCTAATGCTTTATTACACGATCAAACTACTTGTCACCGCTATATTAATCGTAGCGATCACCGAAATTACTAAACGAAACACAGGAATAGCTGCGCTTGTGGCATCTCTGCCATTTACAGCTTTACTGGCGTTTGTTTGGCTCTATGTTGAGGGTTCTCCGTTATCGCAGATAGCTGATCTTTCATACCAAATTTTCTGGCTGGTGCTGCCTTCACTCCTGCTGTTCTTGCTATTCCCCATATTACTTAAGCAGGGACTTGGATTTTGGCTTAGTCTCAGCCTCTCCGCTGCAGCTACCGTCGTCTGTTATTTTGCTCTCTTGCCTCTTCTGCGCCGGTTTGGGGTACAGCTATGAAAAAAGCCCTGCCATAACAGTCAAGAATTAAATGCTTTAAATTACTGATAAAGAAAGTTTCTTTCCGCCTAATCAGCTGCTGTGAGCAAGCGAATGATCAAGTTAATCTATTTTGACTTTCTGCTTTAGTGCATCGAACCTACCTCATAGAGGTCTGCAAAAGGATAAGCCGAGGAAATTCTATATAAGCACTTTTCAGGGAGTACCTTGGCAGACATTGATTGGTCTAACGCTATTTTGAAAGTTTATCCAAGGCGAATTTAACTGTTTTTGCTAAATCCTGCGCGCTGCCCTTGCCCCAATAGTGTATAAATAAATAGTGTGGCTGATCTTGAGTCATGTGCTGATGAATCGCAACAATGTTAATATCACCCCCCCGCATAATTTTTAAAACTGACTGTAACTCGTCTGCGAGCAGCACGAAATCACCATCCACTACGGCTTGCGTATCAGAACCAGCAAATGCCGCCCAGGTGTTAACGCCCATTTCTTTGCCGACCTTTACACCATGCATGGTTGCTTCACGGCCTATAGTAACTTTAAACATGCCGTTATTGGACTCTCCTTTCATACCAAAGATTTCTTCCAATGGGGCAGCTGTAATCTTGCTTTCCTGGGTAATCTTTCCAGGAAATTCCATCATTGGGTTTGGTTTTGCAGCGCGGATTTCACTAACCTTGTCATACATTTTCTTGACGCCGGTGGCGAGTTGCGACACTGTGCCTTTTCCACCGATGTGCATGAAATAAACCTTAGGTTGATCGAAGAAAAAGTGGTTATGCAAAGCCGTGACTTCCAGACCCGAATCGAGTGCGACACTCATGACGGGATTTACTTCATCCTCAAACAGTACTGTGTCTCCCGTCATGATGACCTCTCCATTTTGGGCAGGTGTAAACGCAGCCCAGGATCCCAATCCCATAAAGAGAGGCATCATCCATTTATCGACCTGAATTTTGACATCGGTACGCGGTTTACCGATTTTGAAGACATTTTCTTCTTGAGAAAATTTGCCTTTCAGGCCAGTCAATTGCTCAATCTTGACAGTATCCAGAGCAGTTTTTGTATCAGTAGCATGCGCGCCAGCCGAGCTCAAAATCAATGCAACAACCAGTAGGGAATGCTGTAGGAAAAGAGAACGTAACATTTTGTGTGCCTCCTAAAGTAAAAAGTAAGAGGAAAAATCACTTTGTCCCAGATTTTCTATTAGAATTTGATAATTCATCCTAAAACCGCTTTAGGTTCATTAGAATCAACAAATTAATTTAATGCTCCTTAGTGGGAGTATTCTAAGGAATCAAATATTTAGATTCCTAATAGTAAATTTGATTTCATTACATGCAGCCAGCTCGTATTTCTGCCTAACCCTGGTCGATGAATCTTGTAATCAACCACGGGCATGCGATTTAGTCGATTTTTGGATGTTCGCGGGTAATCCATTTCATAATGTCACCTCGCTTTTTTGTTACATTGATTCATTCTTTGAGCGACCGATGTGGCGTTCAGCACCAGCAGTCTACTCAAAGTCACTCGTTCAAAGCTGTTTTTGGCAGTGCATATAGCTTTCTGTTACTTTTTCCCAATTAATGTTTTGCATAAAAGCATCAACATACGCAGCGGCTTTTGCACCGTAGTCCATGTGATAAGAATGTTCATACATGTCGAGCGCAAGAATCGGTGTAGCACCTGCCAGCGTATGGGTATGATCCGATGCCCATTGGTTAACAAGCTTGCCGTCGCGCGGAGAATAGGTTAACAATACCCAACCGGAGCCGCCACCGAGTGCCTTGCCCATTGCGGTGAACTCAGCACGCCAGCGTTCGATGCTACCGAAATCGCGTACTAGTGCGGCATTCAAATCGCCACTTAATACTCCGCTGTTACCAAGGCTATCGAAATAGACTTCATGCAAAATCATCGAATTGCCGGCGATCAGTTCTTCGCGTTTCAACCCGTTTAGCACAAACACGGGTGCATTGGCAAAATCGAGCTCAGCCAGTTGCGTGGTAATCGCATTCAGGCGTTTTACCGCACCGCCATAATTGTTTTCGTAATGGCTGACGATCAGTTTCTCGGACAAACCGTTGAGTTTTGCAGGATCGCAGGTTAGTGGCTTCATTTGATAAGTCATCAGATACTCCTTTTTAATGATGCATCATCGGATAAATAATCAGCCCAGTAATCGCTGCTCCGGCAATAATGACAGGCTCTGGCAGCTTTCTGAACTTCCACAGCAAAATAATTGTTACCACAGCGATCAGGATGGTTGGAATATCAATCAAGGAACGCTTAGCCAGTACGATCACTGCACCGGCAATGGCGCCAATCGTGGCAGCGGTAATGCCATCCACGAATGCAAGAACGCCTGGCACCCTGCCATATTTTTTGAAGTAAGGTGCCGGGATGATGGTAAATAGATAGCATGGCAAGAAAATTGCCAGTGCAGCAATGCATGCACCAGGCAAGCCCGCAACCAAGTAACCGATAAAGCCGACAGTAATGACTACCGGCCCAGGGGTGATCATCGCCACAGCGACTGCATCAACAAACTGCTTGTCGTTGAGCCATTGGTATTCTGTTACTACGCCTCCATACAGAAATGGCACGATGGCAAGACCCGAACCAAATACGAAAGCGCCAGCCTTTGCAAAAAACAAAGCAATTTGTGTCAACAAGGAGACATCTGCGCTAGCAAATAGCCCGCTGATTATGGGTAGCTGAGTGAAAGTGGCGACATGGAGATCACCTTTGTGAAACCATTTCGGTGGTGCGCGCCAGAGCCATACAAAAATGCCGGAAATTATGAATAGCGACGCAATTTCCGATTCAGTAATTACGGTAAGGGTGGCCAATAGCAGGTAAATCGCCCAGAGCAATTTGTCTTTGCCGACATTCTTGATGGTTAAATTTTTTGCGCTGATCGCGATGATGCTAATGACTGCTGCGCCTACGCCATAAAACACCGCTTGCATCCAGGCCAAGCCACCATATTGCACATAAGCCCAGCCAAGCGCTATTACTATTAAAAACGATGGGAGAACGAACGCAAGGCCGGCCAGCGTGGCACCGAGGATGCGATAATGCACAAATCCCATATAAATGCCAAGTTGCGCTGCAAGCGGTCCAGGTGCAAGCTGCGCGAGCGCCAGCCCTTCTTTGTAATCAACTTCAGTAATCCACTTGCGATCCTCCACCAAATCACGATGCATGTATCCCACTAACGCCACTGGACCGCCGAATCCCAAGGTGCCAAGTCGTAGCATGTAGAGAATAAGTTGCCATAGCGTATAGCTGGGTGTTGAAGTAGTTGACTGAATATCCATCGCCATCCTTTCCCTTATTTTTGTATTTCTGAACTCTGCAGATCATTTGAAAAATGCGCATACAGCAAATTGAGAACAACGCTAATCTCGTTCAATAAATGATTATCGTCCTCGGTACGTTGCCGTGCACCAGCCAGCATGGCTTCAAAGCCATTAGCTTCAGGCACGAAACCCTCCCCGGTATCCAGCGCATGTACCATTGCCCCTAACTGCAACAAGCCACGATCCTGTTCTAATCCAAAACTGGCAAGCAATACTTCAAAGGTCACGCGATCACCAATGTGCGTGAATGTAGCACCATCGAAATCGAAGCCGAGGGCGTCAGCCGGGCAATGGCTGGGCGATTCCAGCCACAGGAAATGTGCTTCTCGATCGATAAAACGACGGATGAGCCAGGCACTGGCAACGCGGTCTACCCAAAGATGGCGGCGCGTCGCCCAGGTACGACCCTTGTAATCACTTAATTCCAAACGCGCAATTGCTGCGCTTATGGCATGCGGCTCATCCGGTGACAATAGACTGTCTGCCGCACTCACAAAATCCATCCAGACTGCTTCCGCCTGGGCGCTGGTATCGTTAGGAAAGTAATCGATCTCCCGAACTGCTTCATACTCACGGCGCAGCTTACGCAGCGATTTTGTAATTTCCTGCGGCGCTAGCTTTGTAAGGGTTTTGCGAGCCGTTGCCAACGCTTTAAATAACTCGAGATAGTTGCCAGTACGGTCGAATAGCGCACGGTAGGCATCGTTCTCATCTTCGGACTGTGCATGCACGATCAGCAACCAGGCGCTACCACCCTCGCGCACAGTGTCAGCGGATAAGACCTTCAAAACCTGTTGTTGCAGTGGACTGTAGGGGAGCAGGTAAGCACCATCGCGCAACAAGCCGCAACCAAGGGATCTCAGGGCACGCCAGATACGCATGCGGGCTGTCGCACTGTTCATAGGCAGACTTACGATCAAAAGAAGCCATTGATTCGTTGCAGAATTCATAACTAATATAATTTAGTTACTGACATTACAAATATTGTAGAATAGTTTACAAATAAGTGAAATAAGAATGATATTTGTCTGGCCAAGATTGGGCTCAGCTAAAAGTTTATTAACCAGCTTACTTCAGTACACAAGAAGGCAATCCATGAGCAAACTACACTCGGTGATAGTTGGTGTCGGGATTTTCTGCCTTACGTTACTCTACTCCATAGCGAGCTCTTTCAGCGCTCAAGCTGCTGAGCTGCGACTTTGTGCCTATGTGACCAACTTTGAGGGGAAAAAATATCAGTTGTTGGCCTAAAAGATCAAAAAGAGATCGCTAAAATCACGATTAGCCAAAAACCTCATGCTCAAATAAAAATGGGTCGCGATCCAGCCATTGGCTCCAGCGTCATGATCACCGCTGTCACCGATAGCGGTGGTTTCTTCATTTTTCTGGGGCTCGCTACGCTTTTTTTATTATGAGCAATCCCGAAACAACTATTAAATGGCAATTGTAAGCAGTAGACATTAAAAAGACTCTACGCTGACACCCTATCACTGGCATAAGCTGGGAATGATTTATGATTGAGAAAATTCTGAATACAATCGATCAGAGAAGTAGTCAACACTATACAATGACTGATACCTTTTTCACTTTTTTTTCTTGATTCGCGACCTGACCCCTATTCTGCGTGTTAAGTAAAATAAAAGGTTATGTCATCAAACTATGCTGAAAAATATAATTAAATTTCTTAACCTCTTGAAATATATAATTTCTATACCTATCAATTGGCATCACCATACCATGATAAATTCAGTAGATAAAAAATTTCCACACTATTCGGTTACATAGCCTACAAATTAAAGATATTTCTGCATAACCGTATTTTTAGAGTTTTTTCCGTATATATCTAGCTCATAAAATCAATCACTTAAAAATTCCAAACTATCCCAAAAACCAGTTATGCAGAAGTCTCATAGCGGTTCATATAGGCTGATATACAGTTAGTTAGCAAACCTAACAAACCTAACAAACCTAACAACTTTGTTGCAGTTAGTGACAAAAGAATGGAATGATAGTTAATTCAGTGTTCAATTTCGATTAAAAATCGATAAGGGTGGATTCAGTTAAATTCCTATGAAATTTCCAGCTATCATCAAAAATCCGACCCTTCTGATTCTTTGCTATTGTATGCCACACGCAGTTTTCCATGCCACTTCGGTAGGTGAATTTGAAATAACTGCCTCCCAATTGGAGGAAGTAGTTTCAGAATATGTTACATTTCCTTTCGCATTAGGATCTGGATACCAATAGAAAGCAAGTGTTTTATATTTCTTATCTTTGCAATCATATTCATCTAATTCTGTTGATGATAAATGTTTCATATTCTCTACTTGCATGGGGGTGCCATAATTGATTAAAGACCACATTGTTGCTCTGTCACCACTTTTTTTAATACTACTTGGCTCGATATAAAAATCCTTTTCCCCTTTCACGGGCTTCCATTCGGCCGGAACCCGAATCGAAGCCCAATCGGCCAATGCACTACCGCTGAAAAGTACAAATATGAAAAATAAAATGTTATATTTCATGGCCTACCTCCTAATTAAGATAATTGATCTTTATCAAAACACAAATATTTGATCGCTTGCTGTTCTTACTTTAAATGATTTCTCTAGTTGCAAAAGAAGATAAAAAGTAAACCCAGAGACTTTATTCAAAATCGTCTTATGAAATACTTTTGCAATTTTTGATTTCATTTTTAATGTTTAACAGCGTAACAATTATAAAAAATAGACTGGGAAGCGTATATAATGCAAATGATGTATTTTATATCTAGTATTTAGTCTCAGTAAAACATATACATATTAAACTAGATTCGCTAATCATGGCCCACTATGAACTATCTCAGTAACTGTTTTTTTTCTGTAAATCCATTGATAGAGCACTGGCAAAACCAGTAGCGTCAGCGCCGTCGATGATAGAATACCTCCAATCACCACGGTGGCCAGGGGCCGCTGCACCTCTGCGCCGGTACCGGTAGCCAGTGCCATCGGCACAAAACCAATCGCGGCTACCAGCGCTGTCATGAGCACAGGGCGCAGGCGGGTGAGCGCACCTTGCTGAACGGCATCATCTAAAGCCAGCCCTTGTTCTCGTAAATTCCGAATAAAGGCCAGCATTACCAGACCATTCAATACTGCCACACCAGAGAGCGCAATAAAGCCTACTCCAGCAGAAATAGACAACGGAATATCGCGCAGCCATAGCGCCACCACTCCACCCGTCAATGCAAATGGAACACCTGTAAACATCAACAGTCCGTCACGGAAATTGCCAAACATGGTATAAAGCAAAATAAAAATCAATCCAAGTGCGACCGGGATCACGATTTGAAGACGCTGCGCTGCGGAAATCATTTGCTCAAACTGCCCGCCCCATGTCAGCCAGTAGCCAGTGGAAATTTGTATTTTTTCAGCAATGAGTGCTTCAGCTTCACTGACGAAAGAACCCAGGTCACGGCCACGCACGTTTGCTGTCACAACCACTCTTCGTTTGCCATTTTCACGACTGATCTGGTTGGGACCTTGAACAATATGAATGTCAGCCAATTCGCCCAGTGTCACATACCCAGGAGCAACGGCTGCTTGAGGCGTATTAGCAGCCTCTCCCATATTTACGACAGGTATGCCGATTGGCAAACGTTTGAGCGCCTCAATATCACCACGCAAATGCTCTGGCAACCTTACTTGTAGATCAAAACGGCGATCACCTTCAAAAATAAGTCCTGCATTACGTCCGCCTACCGCAATCGCAACGACATCCTGTATATCTGTCACATTCAATCCAAATCGAGCCATTTTTTCTCGATCCATTTGGATGGAAAGTACGGGTAGCCCGGTAACTTGCTCAACTCTTACATCCGATGCACCTGGAACAGTTCCAAGCAGCTCTTCGATTTGTTCACCCAGAGCAAATAGCGTATTCATATCATCGCCAAATACTTTTACCGCCACATCTGCTCGCACGCCTGATATCAATTCATTAAAACGCATCTGTATCGGCTGGGTAAACTCATAGTTATTGCCGGGCACTTTCTGCACAGCATGCTCCATCGCAGCGATCAACTCCGCCTTAGTGTGATAGGGTCCGGTCCATTCCGATTGCGGTTTAAGCATAATGAAAACATCTGCAACACTTGGTGGCATGGGATCTGTGGCAATCTCGGCAGTTCCGATCTTGGAAAACACTCGATCCACCTCGGCAAATGATTTGATGGTTTCTTCCAGTTCGTTTTGCATTTCAACTGCTGTCGTCAGGCTAGTACCCGGGATACGAATGGCATGCAGCGCAATATCCCCTTCGTTAAGGCTGGGCACAAACTCACTTCCTATGCGTGTTGCCAATAATCCTGAAAGCACAACAATGACCACAGCAATGGTAACTGTAAGTTCACGATTACGCATTGATGCGGTTAGCATGGGCATATACATTCGTTTCGCCCAAGTTACCGCTGAGCTCTCTTGTTCCATAACTTTACCGGATAGAAAAAGCGCTATAGCTGCCGGCACAAATGTGATGGACAGAATCATTGCTCCTACCAGCGCTGTCACCACTGTAAAAGCCATAGGATGAAACATTTTACCTTCCACCCCCGTTAGCGCGAAAATGGGCAAATAGACGATGATGATGATCAGCTCACCATAAATCAGCACCTGCCGAGCCTCCCTGGTTGCATCAAATACCATCGCAAGACGTTCCGCAGGGGTTAATGTTCGTCCTAACCGCATCTGTTCATGCGCCAAGCGGCGGATACTGTTCTCGACAATCACAATCGCGCCATCCACGATAATGCCAAAATCAAGCGCCCCCAGGCTCATCAAGTTAGCGCTGACACCGTTGGTCACCATCCCGCTGAACGTCAACAACATTGAAAGCGGAATAACCAATGCAGCGATCAGGGCTGCACGCAGATTACCCAAAAACAGAAGCAACACCACAATGACCAGCACAGCGCCTTCCAGCAGATTGGTAGCGACAGTATGAATCGTTCTGTCTACAAGCGTAGTACGGTCATAAACAGGTGTCGCGATGACACCTTCCGGTAAGCTGCGATTGATCTCAGCCAGCTTCTTAGCAGCCGCCTGGGAAACGATCCGGCTATTCTCACCGATCAGCATAAGCACCGTACCTAATACTGCTTCGTGACCGTTTTGTGTAGCAGCGCCTGTGCGCAATTCCTTACCGATCAGAATATCGGCTACATCCTTAATGCGTATTGGAACACCCTGCCGAGAGCCGAGTGTAATATTGCCAATTTCATCCAGATTGGTGACTTGACCTGGTAACCGGACCAGATATTGCTCACCACTTTTTTCGATATAACCCGCCCCTACGTTGAGATTGTTACGTTCTAAAGCAACCATCACCTCCTGAATGGTCAGGCCATAAGCGATCAGTTTCTCTGGATAAGGTGCAACATGGAATTGCTTGGCAAATCCGCCAATTGAATTCACTTCTGTTACACCTGGAACCATGCGTAGCTGGGGTCGAATGATCCAATCCTGGATTTCACGCAAATCGGTTGATGTATAGACAGTACCATCTGCTTTGCGCGCTCCTTCCGTGGCATCTACCGTCCACATGAAAATTTCTCCAAGGCCAGTAGAAATCGGTCCCATGGTAGGCTCTATTCCTAAAGGCAACCTGCCTTTGGCTTCCTGAATTCGCTGACTGACCAATTGGCGAGCGAAATAGATATCGGTTCCATCCTTGAAGACGACTGTCACCTGAGACAGGCCATAGCGAGAAAGAGAACGGGTATAATCAAGATTGGGTAGACCAGCCATGATGATCTCAACCGGAAAAGTGATACGCTGTTCCACCTCAACTGGTGAATAGCCAGGTGCAGCCGTATTAATTTGCACCTGAATATTAGTAATATCTGGCACGGCATCAACGGGAAGTCTCTGGTAGCTGTAAATGCCTACCATAGCTATCAGCAGCACTGCTGCGAGTATCAATCCACGATGATAGATGGATATCTGTAAAATACGTTCAAACATGATTAATAGCTCCCGCTTAGATGGCTGGATGATTTAGTGATCGTGAGTCGCACCGGCTTTACCCAGCTCAGATTTGATGGCAAAGCTGTTACCCACCGCATATTGTTCCCCGGCAGATAATCCCTTGAGCACTTCAACCATCGTGCCATCACTGCGACCAAGCTCCAGTGGACGTGCTTCAAAATAATTGCCGTAACGACCAAATACGACTGACCAATCACGCAATGTCTGAATCGCTTCTACAGATACAGCGACCGGTACCTGTATTTCTTCTGCGACTAGCTCGGCAGTGACAAACATGCCAGGCCGCCATCTCTCCTCATGGTTATCCAGTTCAACCCGCGCTGTAGCAGCACGTGTTGGCCCACCAATCAACGTGGTGATATACGTGACAGTTCCTTCCCCTTCCAAATCAAACGCAGTCGCTTTAATTGTCGCTTCCTGTCCAACTTTAACCACATTTAAATCCTTTGGATAAACCGTGATCGCTGCCCATACCGTCGAGACATCAGCAACGGTATAAACCGCTGTGTCTTCTTTGACAGACTCTCCGAGGACGATGGCTTTGGCAGTAATGATCCCTGGTATGGGGGTACGAATTTCATAACGGGAAAGATTTTTTTCAGAAAGACTGGATTGCGGACTTACCCCAAGCGCATGCAGCCTCTCTGACGCAAGCTGCAGTGCAATTTTGGCTTCATCCCATTGCTGCTGGGCCGTGAGATACTCCTGCTTGGCCGTAATCTTTTCTTCCCATAATTGCTTTTCACGTTCATAGGTAGTTTGCGCTAGCACCAGTCTTCTCCTGGCAACCAGGTATTGACTACGCAAATCAGCCAACATAGGACTTTCAATAATCGCCAGAACATCTCCTTTTTGAACATGTTGTCCATGATGACCCATAACAGCTGTAACCATACCGGGAATACGCGGCACAACTTGTAAGATAGTATGTTCATTAAAAATGATCTCGCCGGGTAATTTGAGTGTTGGTTTTATAATTGCGGGGATAGCCGTAGCAATTTGAATGCCGGAACTCTTCATTGTCTCATCCGACATTTCTACCCTGGCTTCAACCTGGCTATATCCCCAGCGATAAGTTCTGCCCTTCCAATCAGCGATAATCGCCACGTCAAAAGAGTGCGGCTCTTCTACCTCTTGATCACCAATCAGATAATCACCTTCAGGCGTAAATCGGAACAATTGGGCAGGTGCACCCAGTCTTGTCAAGGTAAGACTGACCTTAGCTTCAGTGGACGAAATCAATCTGCCTTTACTGTAAAGATAAAGCCGAAATTGAGGAGGCACTCCTTTTTCAAAAATAGTTACCTCCACACTAAAATCATCTGTCGTAAAAAGCTTTCCTCCTCTAGGACCTTGAGGCGGTTCATACTGATCACTCTTCTCCTTTTCTGCAGATGCAGAATCAATGGCAACCACCTCCTTTTCCTCACCACTTGTCGCATCACGCAAACCAGCTGAATTATTGCCCCAGGTCAAAATGAGTGCACCGAGGACAATACCAATAATGATCACGATCATAATAGGTAACCATCGTGTTTTATCCATTGCTTACTCCTTGTATTCCTCGTTATCGCCAGAATGACGTGTGCTGCTCATGTCTGAAAGCTCATCGATCGGTGCAGCAATTAAACGCTCGATTTCATTGACCAAACGTTGATAATTTGCAAGTGCACGCACGTACAAAACCTGGTTCTGAAAAAGAATACGCTGAGAATCAAGTAGCTCCAGGAATCCAAATCTTCCCAATTCGTATCCTTTCTTTGTAACTTCAAAAGCGCTTCTAGCTCCAGGCAATATTTCATCACGCAGTATGTTGATTTCATTCCATACTGCTGATAAAACTTCATATGCTTGCGCAAGCTCGGTTTTTAATCTCAACTCAGTGGCCGCCTTTTCATCCATAGCTTTATTGACACGCTGATGCGCTTCTTTGAGATTACCCTGATTGCGATCAAATAATGGTAGCGGTATTGCTAGGCCAGCTACCGCAGTATTGCCCCCGAGTTGAGCATGATGAACAACTCCAGCATTAACAATAAGATTAGGTATACGACGTGTTTTCTCTACCTCCAGCAATGCCTTACGCTGCTCTATATTCTTTAAGGCACGAAGTGCTGCTGGACTTCCAAGAACGCGCTCCTCTAGCTTTTCTACACTTGGCAAAGGAGTCACTGATTCAAGATTCCCTAATGCTTGATTAAATTGCGGAGAAGGATCTCCCCATAACAAAGCAAGACGTTTACGCGCAGCTACCAAATCTCGTTGCGCTTGTTCTAGTTCAATTCGAGTAGTTGATAACCCTATCTTTGCCCTTGTTTCCTCAATAGGTGGCACTTTGCCAGCTTGCACCCGCTTGATAACTGTATTCACTACATTTTGCGCAAGTTGCATACTTCCCTCAGCAAGTTTCAATCGCTCTTGCCCCGCAAGTACATCCGTATAAACATTGGCAACCCTTGCAATGATCTCTATTCGCCTAGTTTCATAATCCTTGTTTGCTAACTCTTCATTTAGCAATGCAGCAGCAGTTCGTGCAGCACGTTTTCCACCTAACTCGAATAATTGACTAATCCGAATCGTTGTAATCTGCTGCACTACCTCCTGCGAAACTGCCTGAGGTGAATTGATATCGCCTGTAAGCTTTTGAATATTTCCAACATTTTCAACATTCACGGATAACTCTGGATTTTTAAACAACCCAGCTTGCTGTGTTGTCCCCTCCAAAGCATCCTTTTCCTTAGCAAAAGCCGCCAACTCAGGGTTATGATGCAATGCAAGATTCACTGCATCTCGCAAGGTCAAATCATTTTTTCCAGCAGAAAACAATGAACTATGATAACTCAATGATTTTTCAGGATTTTTATTGATTAAATCATTACTTGCTGTAACCTGAAACGAGTAATTAGAAATGATTAAAATGAGTATCAAGATCTGCGTTTTATGCGCTAAGAAATACCACCGCGGCTTGCACCATAATTTAATTTTCATAGCATCCTCTGCAAAAGCATTAAATACTTATAGCTTGTGCTCACAATGATGAGCAGATTGCTAGCATGGTTGAATTAAGCCAGATGTGTAGCACGAAAGCTGCTTAATACAGCTTATTTCTTGCTTAAATTATGATGGGCGTATTACACCCAAACAATATAATGAGCTACTACTCGAGTGCTTAAAGATCCAGCTAACTAGATAACGTGCCAGAAATTTTTCGGAGGGCGAAATAGAGAATCTGGAATAGATTCAGGAATAATTTTAGATACAAATACCGTCAAAGCCTCTGCTTCGGAAACCGAAGCCATTATCAAAAAAGATGCATTTAAGAAAAAAGGCTGATATTGACCCGCGGCATGAAGACATAAATGTGTTGCTGCATCCAACTCACCGTTATCGCCGAGAGCGTGATGTAGATCGAGATGCTTTTGTGGATCAGCGGAAAACAGCGTCGCATGGTAGTGATGATCCAGCTCATGTGCAAAAACCTTATCATTAAACGACCAACCTAATGTATTTGTGAGCATGCTCACGAAAAACATCAGGATGACAGAATTAATGGTTAATCGCTTATGCATATTAGAAATCAATCATTGCTCATTACACTGCTTACGGAATTTATGGGAGGTAAAAAAAATTAGGCTAATTGATCTTCTGGTAACTGTAAAGAAAAAATTAAATAACTTCTACCCCTTCTGCTAACAACATGTTCACCAATGCAATAAGCGGCAATCCGATCAAAGCATTAGGGTCGTCACCCTTCATCCGTTCGATCAAAGCAATCCCGAGTCCCTCTGATTTGGCACTTCCTGCACAATGATAAGGCTGCTCTTTGGAAAGATAACACTCGATTTGTTGATCACTTAACTCGCGAAATTTAACAAAATATGGAACAACACATGTTTGCAGTCGATTAGTATGACTATTTAACAGACATAGTGCTGTGTAAAAAGCAATTTCTTTACCTCGCATTAAACGCAATTGCTTGACTGCATTAGCATAATTCAGCGGTTTACTCAATTGAATACCTTCCAGAACAGCTACCTGATCCGCAGCTATGATAAGTGCATCGTTATAAATTGCCGCAATAGCATGGGCTTTATTTTCAGCTAATCTAAGAGCGGTGGCCTCAGGTGTTTCATCCTGTAAGGGCGTTTCATCAATGGCTGGATTTGCTGTTTCAAAAGGAAGTTTTAGACGCTGGAGAAGTTCACGGCGATATAATGAACTGGATCCCAAAATAATTCGTGGGTGAACGTACTGTGTTTTCAAAATGTTATAATGTTTGTAATAGCTTTTGACACTTAACTATAAAAAATATAGCATGCAAAAATTATGGGTAAACGTTTTATCATAGATTCTCTCAATTTTGTACGCAATACCGATGTACATCATGGTAAAATTCTGCCCGCTGAATTGGAACGTCTACGCGAATATTTGTCTGATCATTCTGGAGAGATCATTTACTCGATAAGTGGTATTTTTGACGAAAAAGGTAGGCCAGCACTCAAAATAATGATCACAGGAATGATTAGTCTTTGTTGTCAACGTTGCCTCGGTAAACTGGAACATACCTTGAATATAGAAACGAGCTTGCTGATAGCAAGAAATCAAGATGAATTCTCATATTATGATGAAGATATTTCGGTCGATGCCATTCTAGCATCTCCTGATATTGATGCACTAACACTCATTGAAGATGAGATCATTCTGAGTTTGCCTATTTCTCCCCGTCATGAGGAAGATCAATGTTCATTCAGTAAAAATACTGTTAATACTTCAGAAATAACAAAAGTGATCAAGAAACATCCATTTGTTGCACTGAAGTCATTGAAGAAACAAGCACACTAAAGTTTAATTTTTGGAGTCAACATAACATGGCTGTTCAGCAAAATAAAAAATCCCCATCCAAACGTGGAATGCATCGTTCCCACGATTTTTTGACCAATCCACCTTTAGCCATAGAGCCTACTACCGGGGAAGTACACTTACGTCACCATATCAGTCCGAATGGATACTACCGCGGCAGGAAAGTTATCAAAACTAAAAACGACGAATAGATTCCTTATCTCTATATCTACATCTTTGATTTCATCAAACACCGCCTAGAACTGTCATAGCGCACTATTAAGAGTAACCTAAAGTGAACATTACTGTGGCAATTGATTGTATGGGCGGTGATCATGGCCCACATGTTACGGTTCCTTCGGCAATTAAGTACCTACATAGCGATCCCGAGGTTGATATTATTTTAGTCGGAATCCCTGATGTAATCGAAGCTGAATTACGCTCACTGGATATGCCTCTTAGTCCACGAATGAGGTTACATGCGGCAAGTGAAGTCGTGAATATGGATGAACCTCCGGCGCTTGCATTGCGAAATAAAAAAGACTCTTCCATGCGCGTTGCGATTAATTTGGTTAAAAATGGTGAAGCTCAGGCATGTATCAGCGCTGGTAATACTGGAGCATTGTTAGCGACCTCGCGTTTTGTTCTAAAAACTATCCAGGGTATTGATAGACCAGCACTTGCAGTTGTTTTGCCTACCATTAAAGGACACACTTACATATTGGATTTAGGTGCAAACGTCAATTGCACTGCTGAACATTTACTACAATTTGGTATGATGGGCGCCACGCTAGTATCTTCTGTTGAAAATAAGAAAGATCCCAGCATTGGTTTGCTCAATATAGGCGAAGAAGATATCAAAGGTAATGAAGTGGTCAAGCAAGCTGCAGAACTACTACGAGATAGTGGATTAAATTTCTATGGAAATATCGAAGGTGATGATATTTATAAAGGAACAACAGATGTTGTAGTTTGTGATGGCTTTGTGGGTAATGTTGCCTTGAAAACATCAGAAGGTGTGGCACAAATGCTCGCTACTTTTTTGCGTCAGGAATTTAAGCGAAATATATTTACGAGATTTGCAGGGCTTGTGGCTTTACCCGTTATCAACGCATTCAAACGACGAGTTGATCATCGCGAGTATAATGGTGCCAGTTTGCTTGGATTACGTGGCATTGTTATAAAAAGTCATGGATCTGCTGATAAGCATGCATTTTGTGCGGCTATCAAGCGAGGTGCAGAGGAAGTACGCGGTGGGATGTTGCGTCATATCAGTGAGCATATAGCAGAATTACAACACAATGCTCAAAAAAGTAAATTTAATTCAGCAACTGTGGAATAAAACATGTATTCAAAAATCATTGGAACAGGCAGTTATTTGCCTGAAAAAATTCTAACTAATCATGATCTCGAACGCATGGTAGATACCAGTGATGAATGGATACGTACTCGCACGGGTATCATTCAACGCCATATTGCAGCTGATGGTCAAATGGCCAGTGACCTCGCGCTTGAAGCAAGTCGCAGAGCCATAGATGCTGCTGGCATCCAGGCTCAAGACATTGATCTGATCATTCTAGCCACGACAACCCCGGATATGATTTTTCCAAGCACGGCTTGCATTCTGCAAGATAAGCTGGGTATTAGCGGTGGTGGCCCAGCATTTGATGTACAAGCAGTATGTAGCGGTTTTATATACGCTCTCGCTACAGCTGATATGTTTGTAAGTTCTGGTAAGTGCCGGAATGCGCTGGTTGTAGGAACCGAAGTTTATTCACGAATTCTTGACTGGACTGACCGTACCACTTGCGTTTTGTTTGGCGATGGCGCTGGCGCTGTCGTGTTGACGCAAAGTAATCAACCTGGAATACTCTCAAGCCACCTGCATGCCAGTGGAAGTTATAACAAAGTACTTGCTGCACCAGGGAATATCTGTGGTGGTAAGATACAAGGTTCGCCCTTCATTACTATGGAAGGAAACACTGTATTCAAGTTTGCAGTTAAAGTTCTAGAAGAAGCCGTATCTGAGGCTATCACAGCTAATAATTTACAAGCATCGGATATTGACTGGCTAATTCCCCATCAAGCCAACATTCGTATTATAAAATCTACTGCCAAGAAACTTGGAATCCCGATGGAAAAAGTGGTTACGACCGTCGATCAGCACGGGAATACATCGGCCGCTTCTGTGCCGTTAGCTTTGGACATCGCTGTGCGTGATGGACGCATTAAATCAGATCAATGCGTCGTGCTAGAAGGCGTAGGTGGCGGCTTCACTTGGGGTGCAGTGCTACTACGCTGGTGATATATGAAAACTGCATTTATTTTTCCTGGACAGGGTTCGCAATCAGTCGGCATGATGAAAGGTTATGCGGATCTACCCTTGATGTACGAAACATTTTCTGAAGCTGCTGATATTCTTAAACAGGATTTGTGGTCATTAGCTAATCAAGGACCAGCCGAAGATCTCAACTTAACAGTCAATACGCAACCGATTATGTTGACAGCAGGGGTTGCAGTTTATCGTGCATGGGAAAATCTGGGAGGGAAGAAACCGGATTACTTGGCTGGTCACAGCTTAGCAGAATATACAGCACTCGTAGTATCAGGAGCTTTAACTTTCCCTGATGCGCTAAAACTGGTTAGCTATCGCGCAAAAATCATGCAAGAGTGCGTTCCAGAAGGAGTGGGCGGCATGGCAGCGATAGTGGGATTAGACGATGATGAGGTGCGAGCAGTTTGTGCTGAAATTATGATTAGTTACGATGGAATATCATTAGAACCTGCTAATTTCAACTCACCTGGCCAAATAGTGATCGCAGGTCACAAGAATGTGGTCCAGCATGCTATGGAGCTATCCAAAGCAAAAGGTGCAAAATTAGCCATATTGTTACCAATGAGTATTCCGTCGCATTGCTCGCTTATGAGACCAGCGGCCGAGAAAATGCATCAATTGCTTGAGAAAATATCATTTGAATCACCCACAATTCCCATTTTGCATAATGTGGATGTTCAACAGCATCATGATGCTGTGTCTATCAGAGAAATATTGGCAAAGCAACTATATAGTCCAGTGCGATGGACAGAAACCATTCGCTCTTTTGCATCAGCAGGCGTAGATCATGTTATCGAATGTGGACCAGGCAAGGTACTAACCGGCTTGACTAAGCGTATCGATGGAAAATTAAAAAGCTTATCATTGACAGATAGTAATGCTCTCAAACAAGCAATAGATATATTGAAATAAATTGCATCCAATACATCCAATATATTATCAAATGGAGAAATAATGTTAAGCACTCAAGTAGCTTTAGTTACAGGCGCCAGTCGAGGAATTGGACAAGCTATAGCTTCTGAGTTAGGCAAGCATGGCGCTATTGTAATAGGCACGTCTACCACTCAGAATGGCGCAGAGATTATCAATCAGTATCTAAAAGAAGCCCAAATAAAAGGAATGGGCTTGGCAATGAATGTCAACAGCATTGCCCAAATTAATAACGCCATTGAAACTATTCGAGAAACATTTGGTGAGATTAGCATATTGGTCAATAATGCAGGAATCACTCGCGATAATTTACTGGCTAGAATGAAAGATGAAGAATGGGATGAAATTATGGAGACCAATCTTAAATCGGTATTCTTCCTGAGTCGCGCTGTACTGCGCTCCATGATGAAAGCACGTGCAGGACGTATTATTAATATTTCGTCTGTAGTCGGAGTAACGGGCAATCCTGGACAAACAAATTATGCTGCAGCCAAAGCTGGTATGATCGGTTTCAGTAAATCACTAGCGCGTGAGGTAGGAAGTCGAAATATCACAATTAATTGTATTGCCCCCGGGTTTATTGATACTGATATGACACGATCTCTTACTGCTGAGCAGCAGCAAAATCTAATCCAGCATATCCCATTAGGAAGATTGGGGCGTCCGATAGACATAGCATCAGCAGTAGTCTTTCTAGCTTCCCCAGCAGCAAGTTACATTACAGGCACGACTTTACACGTGAATGGTGGAATGTATATGGATTAATTGAAATTAGAAATTTTTGGAAAAATCTTTTCAAATTACGGCATTAATCTTTATGTCAAATGATTTTATTAATAAATAGCTTTTAAAATAACCTGGATGCAGTAAAGGTGTTAGTTTTGTTAGTATAGGAAATTTGTTAAAATTGTTTAGTTCTTCTCACGTAGAAAGGAAAGGTGCATAGATGGAAAATATTAATATAGAGCAACGCATCAAAAAAATTGTAGCTGAACAATTGGGTGTAAATGAAGCCGATGTCAAAAATGAATCTTCCTTTGTGAATGACTTAGGCGCTGATTCGCTTGATACCGTAGAACTTGTTATGGCATTGGAAGAAGAATTTGAATGTGAAATTCCTGATGAACAAGCTGAAAAAATCAACACTGTTCAAGAAGCGATTGACTACGTTAATCAACATACATCTCACTAACTTTTCTTTTTTATCTTTATCTACTGGAGTATTTTTTGTCCAAACGTAGGATAGCGGTTACAGGGCTGGGTATTGTTTCACCCGTAGGAAATAATGTTTCTGATACCTGGCAGAACATTGTTGCCGGAAAATCTGGTATTACTAAAATAACTCGCTTTGATGCATCCCCTTTTTCTTCACAAATTGCTGGTGAAGTTAAAAACTTCGATATTACGCAGTATATATCAGCCAAAGATGCACGGCGAATGGATATTTTTATTCATTATGGTATGGCAGCAGCAATCCAAGCAATAAAAGATGCGGCTATAGAAGATTTAGCTGGGCTTGATCCAGAACGTATAGGCATTAATATTGGCTCTGGAATCGGTGGCTTGCCAATGATTGAAGATACTGATTCTGCTTATCATGCTGGTGGTCCACGGAAAATCTCTCCATTTTTTATACCCAGTACTATTATTAACATGATATCTGGCAATTTATCTATCATGTTCGGGTATAAAGGTCCTAATTTAGCCATTGTTACTGCATGTACTACTTCTACTCATACTATTGGTAGCTCCGCGCGCATGATTGAATATGGTGATGCAGATATTATGGTTTGCGGTGGCGCAGAATCATGTGTAACTCCACTTGCGATAGGAGGGTTTTCTTCAGCACGGGCTCTGTCATCGCGAAATGATGATCCAGCTTCAGCCAGCCGTCCTTGGGATAAAGGTAGAGATGGTTTTGTTTTAAGCGAAGGGGCAGGCATTTTAGTTTTGGAAGAAATGGAGCATGCTAAGCGACGGGGCGCAAAAATATACGCGGAACTTGTTGGGTTTGGTATGAGTGCGGATGCACATCACATGACCGCCCCATGCGAAGATGGCGAAGGAGCCGCTCGGTGTATGTCAAACGCTCTTAAGAGCGCAGGTGTTAACGTTGATGAAGTTGATTATATCAATGCTCATGGTACATCAACTCCTTTAGGCGATATTGCAGAAACAATTGCGGTCAAACGATGTTTTGGTGATCATGCGAAGAAACTTGTTATCAATTCTACCAAATCAATGACTGGACATTTATTAGGTGCTGCCGGGGGAGTAGAGGCAATATTTTCTGTGCTAACGCTCTATCATCAAGTCGTACCCCCTACTATTAATCTATTTGAGCCTGATCCAGAATGCGATTTGGATTATGTTCCCAATACTGCCAGAGATATGAAAATAAATTTAGCAATATCAAATTCTTTTGGGTTCGGGGGAACTAACGGAACTTTGGTATTTCGTAAAATTTAGCTACATCTCTGGCGTATGTGGGTACTAAAACGCCTATCTCGGAAACTGAAGGTACTTTTTTTATTCACTCTCATTGGAATCATTCTCTTTATCAGTTGGTTTTATTACCTTGTTAATACTGCAACCAAGCTGCCATTTACCCCATATGAATTCTCGATTAAATCAGGTGGTAATCTAAAGAGTATTTCCAATGAATTAGTTGCAGATCATCTACTCCCAAATGCTTGGTCTTTTATCTTGCTATCAAAGGCGTTTGGTTATGAGTCATTGATAAAAGCAGGTGAATATGTACTTGTTGAAGAGACCTCTCCTCTGCAATTACTGGAATATCTTGTTAAAGGGGATATAAGGCAAAATGAAATTCGGTTTATCGAAGGTTGGACATTTTCTCAACTTAGGAAAGTATTAGACGAACATTCAGCGATTCGGCACGATACACTTAATCTTAGTGAACAAGAGATTCTGCAGCTAATTGGTGCTTCCGAATTAAAAGCAGAAGGTTTATTTTTTCCGGATACTTATTTTTTTCCAAGAAATAGCAGTGATGTCAGTATCCTAAAACGTGCCTATCAAACAATGCAAAATCGCCTAAAAGTGGCTTGGTCTTCTCGAAAAGAATCTCTTCCATTAAAGTCAGAATATGAAGGATTGATCCTAGCTTCGATCATTGAAAAAGAAACTGGTAAGGAAAGTGACCGTAGTATTATCGCAGGCGTTCTAATTAATCGACTACGTTTAGGTATGAAACTCCAAGTTGATCCGACTGTTATATACGGGGTAGGGCATGATTTTGATGGAAATTTACGCAAACAGGACTTGCTTACTGACCAGGAATATAATACTTATACACGGACCGGACTCCCTCCTTCACCTATTGCCATACCGGGATTAGCCTCAATTCAAGCAGCTTTTAATCCAGCAGAAACTGATGCCCTCTATTTCGTTGCGAAGGGAAATGGAGAATCGCATTTCTCAACTAATCTGAAAGACCATAACCGTGCAGTGCATAAATACCAGAAACAGTAGGTAATCATAAACACTTCACACTTCTGAATTCATATTTCCTATAAAGTAAAATAATGCAATTTTCTATTGTCATTCCCACGCTTAATGAATCAGAAAATGTAGATTTACTGTTATCACGTTTATTCGCTCTTGATTTGTTACCGGGAAGCTTTGAAATCATTTTTGTTGATGATGGATCAAAGGATGGAACTCCAAATAAAATACGTGAATGGAAAGCACACAATAAGAATATTCATCTTATTGAGAGGCAAGAGAAACCAGATCTGACAGCATCAATTCTGGCAGGTGCATCTATTGCTAAAAGCGATACTATCCTTGTAATGGATGCGGATTTAAGCCATTTACCTGAACAAGTTCCTGCTGTTGTTGCACCTGTATTGTCTGGGAAATATGATGTTGCGGTAGGTAGTCGATATGTTTCAGGTGGAAGCACTCATGGCTGGCCTTTATACCGGCAATGGCTATCACGTGCAGGCGGCTTACTTGCTCGCCCCATTTGTGACGTCAGCGACGCCACTTCTGGTTTCTTTGCGTTCCGTCGCGAGCTTATTGTTAATATTCCAGAAAAGGCTCGTGGATACAAAATTCTTCTTGAGCTGTTAATGTCAAGCCATGAAAAACTTAGGGTCATAGAAATACCTATCTCTTTTCATGACCGAGCGCATGGCACTTCGAAATTATCTCTTTCACATAATCTAATTTATTTACAACGACTGATTACACTGGCCGGAGGCACAGTATCTATCGGCACTGCTAGCCGTTTCGCAATTGTTGGATTTGTGGGTGTTTTTGTCGATGCCTTGGTATTCCAATGGCTGATAAATTCGAGCTCTGGACTCGCATTGGCTCATATCACAAGCTTTTTAACAGCAGTTACTATAAATTATATACTTAATTCTAAGTGGTCGTTTCGACCGCACTTTAAAGGCAGCCTCGACTGGCATCAATTTGGCCGCTTCTTAACTGTAGGATTGTTAGCACTGCTCTTACGTGGCGGCGTGCTTGCATTGCTTGTCTATACTTGGCATTTATCGGCCGAGTTAGCAATATTCCCAGCAATTGCAGCAACGGCAATAATTAATTATCTTGGTTCAGCTTTTTATGTTTTTCCAGAAAATAAAAATTGCCCACCGTTAAATGTACGCTGGCAAGTGGCCGCAGTTGGAATTGTACTTTTTGTTATTTTATTGCGCCTTGTATACCTTGGTCTTGCTCAACTCATTCCTGATGAGGCTTATTATTGGCAATATAGTCAGCACATGGACTTGAGTTTCTTCGATCATCCCCCAATGGTTGCCTGGTTAATCTGGCTGGGTACCGCAATAGCAGGTCAAAATGAGTTTGGTGTGAGAATTGGAGCCTTTATCTGTGGTTTGATAACAATGGGCTACCTATATGCATTTGCACGTAATTTATATGATAAATCAACAGGTATGCGTGCAATCATGCTGTTCTCTGTACTGCCATTCGGCTTTGCTTCTGGCTTAATTATGACACCTGATGCACCTTTGATTGCCTCGTGGGCTGCTACTTTATACTACATGGAGCGCGCACTTATAGCTGATCGAAAGATAGCTTGGTTAGGCATGGGAATCGCTTTTGGCCTGGGCCTATTATCTAAATATACGGTTGGATTATTAGGTATTGCCGCTCTAACTTTTGTTATCTTAGATCCAACTGCGCGCCGCTGGCTGCTTCGGCCTCATCCTTATTTCTCAGCATTCCTCGCTCTCTTGTTGTTTTTACCCGTTATTATTTGGAATTTTCAGAACGACTGGGTTTCTTTCTTATTTCAAACTGAACGACTTGGAGGAGGTGGTCATGTATTCTCTGTTCATTACCTTATCTTTTATGTCGCAATTATTCTAACTCCGATAGGCTTGTATGCCGCCTTGCATGCACTATGGCATGTTTGCACTAAGGGCAAGCATGATAAATGTGAGCGTAGACGCAATTTATTTGTGTGCGTATTTACGGGCATTCCACTGATAATTTTTTTGGGTATTAGTACATTTGATACACCACGATTTCATTGGACTTGTCCTCTGTGGCTTGCAGTTTTACCGACTATCGCCTGGATGTTAGGACAAAATAGTGCTCTACATACAGTCTCTAACCGTTTACGAGCGATATGGCAACCAACTATTATTGTTTCGCTGCTTGCCTATGCATTTATACTCCATTATGCTGTATTAGGTATTCCTGGAATACCCTATCAATTTCTTGCCGAGCATTATTTCTGGAAAGAAGCAGCTATTGAAGTCGAGAAAATAGCTGAAGAAATCCGGTCTCAAAATGGACAAACTCCCATTGTAGTAGGAATGAACAAATGGTCAATTGCAAGTGCTTTATCTTTTTACACTAAAGATAGTAACAAAATGGATATTCGCTCGCGAAATATGTTTGGGGACAATAGTGCCATGTATGATTTCTGGTATCCATCGCACCCCGCTACTGACCGACCTATTATTTTAATAGGAATGAAACACCATACGCTCGAACAAGATCGAGCAGGAAACGAAATTGACCGCTTGCTTATTCAACCTAGCACTGTGCAATATAGAACAGTGACCCGGGATGGTGCGCCTTTACGTCGCTTATACTACCGTACTGCACTAGGATACCGTGGTAGATCTATCTAAAGATACAAAAGTAAGGAAGTAAGCCATCCTAAACTACACTTTACCACTTTTAATGACTGTGCTTGAGCATACTCTCAATTAGCCAAATAGAGCCAATTCCTAAGCTAATGAGTACTACTTGTTGAACCGTGGCACCTATTTCAGGCCGTTTATGCAAACCCGGAATCAGATCTGCCATTGCTACATAAATCATACACGCTGTTGCAATTGCGAGCATTGGCAAGACGAGATGATTGAGTTGATGCAGCATAAAATAGGCTAATACTCCCCCCACTAAGGTCGCAGTACTTGATAGTAAATTAAGTAAAAGTGCTTGAGTGCGACTGTAACCAGAATTGAGCAAAATAATAAAATCACCGGCCTCTTGTGGAATTTCATGGGCAAGAATTGCAATAGCAGTAACAATGCCAAGCTGGATATCAACCATAAAGGCTGCAGCAATTAGTATGCCATCCACAAAATTATGAAATGTGTCTCCTAAAGTAATCATCATGCCACTACGACCATGATCACCTTGGATCTCATAAATCGAACGACCATGTTCTGGATCATGCACTTCACATTCATCCATATGACAGTGCCGCCACAATACGAGTTTCTCCAGGATAAAAAAAAGCAGTATGCCTAGCAGAACGATAATCGTTATTTGTTTTGGATCTTCAGAAAGCTCGAGAGCCTCGGGGAGAGTGTTTAAAAACGCTGCCCCTAGCAATGCCCCGATAGCGTATGAAACTAGCATAGATACCCAAGAGTTACGGGTATTCAAGGTCAATATAGCCGCTAAAAGTATACTTATTAAACCACCAAGTAGGCTGGCCAAAATGATCCAAGCGAGAGTCGACATATAAATTATTTTGCAGAAAATTATGGAAGATGAATGCGAGGCACTTCGTGTTATAGTGCTTTCCAATCCAAGGAATAAGACAGTTTTTCTTAAAGAATATTGATTTATGGATTTATTTATAAGTTACTCAGTGTTTGAGTCACTTTTTCCACACCTACACCCCAAGTGGCTTCTTCTGATTCAAGCTATATTGGTTAGCCAAATCAGTGCTGCCATTCTACCTGTCTGGCCATCCCGGCGATAAGAATAAAACCTTGATGGATTACTAAAAGTACATTCATAACCGCCATAAATTTTAGTAACACCAACATCTGTTAATCGTTGCCGCGCTAATATAAATAAATCAGCAAACCATTTCTTACCACTTTGACCAGGAGTAAAAGCGAAACTAGATTTGCTATCTTGCTTCAAAAATATTTCCCGTACTTCTTCTCCGATTTCAAAATGCTTAGGACCAATTGCGGGACCCAGCCACGCAATAATTTCAGAGCTCTTACAAGCCATTTCCGAAATAGAGTTTTCGATTATTCCGCTAGCTAACCCTCGCCAGCCGGCATGGGCAACACCTACAACAGTGCCTGCTGTATCACATAGAAATATTGGTAAACAGTCTGCCACCAATATTGCACACACCTTCCCGCTACAACGACTCAATGCCGCGTCACCTTCAGGTTCTACTACATTCTTGTCCACCCATACTGGCCTTGCTCCATGAACTTGTTTCAACCAGCATGGATTATTCGGCAAATATTGACGTAGCAATGCGCGATTCTGTTGTACTGATAAAAAATCATCATGTACATGATCACCTAAATTTAATTCTGCGTAAGTACCATTTCTGTTTCTACTTACGCCGCCCTTTCGGGTAGTAAAAATTGCTTTAACATTTGAGGGCGATGGCCAATTTGGAGTAATCCAGTCATGCATAAAGTGAGAAGGACTAATTTATAGCCAATCGGAAGATAGCATATTGTTCTGCAGCATGCTAAATAGTTCTAAGAAATTCTTCACTGAATAATTGATGCATGCAACATAGAAAAAGTTTGACAAACATGCTCAATTTGCTCGGTAGTATGCGCTGCATTTACACTGCACCGAACTAATGATTTACCTTCAGGTGCAGCTGGAGGAAGAATCAGGTTGACGTAAATATTATTCTCCAACAAGCCGTTCCACAAAGCTAATGCCTGCTGTGGATTATCTAATATAGTTGCTACTACAGGCCCAGGTTCTGGACCAACTTGATAACCGACCATTTTTAGATGGGAATAGAGTTGCTGTGCGTTTTTCCAAAGCTGTTCACGTAATTTACTGCCATTACGGACCAATCTTAAAGCCGCACGTGTTGCTGCGATGGTAGCTGGCGAAGGTGAAGCTGTAAAAATATAAGGATGACTCACATAACGCAACTGATCAAGTTGTGGATGATTACTGACACAATAACCACCTATGCCACATAAACTTTTACTAAATGTACCTGTAATAAAATCAACTTCACTGCTAAGTTTGGTCTTTTCAGCCAAACCTTGCCCAGTTTCACCTAAAACGCCAAGTGAATGCGCTTCATCAAGGAGCAAAGTACTATTATAAGTTTTTTTTAAGTTTATAATTTCAGCTAAAGGTGCTTGGTCACCGAGCATACTGTAGATACCTTCAGCAATAATGAGTGTATTTTTGCTACGATCGCCCAATCGTCGAAGACGTTTTTCTAAATCTACCATATCATTGTGCCGGAAGCGAATGATGTCGGCTCCACTTAGAATACATCCATCATAAATACTTGCATGAGAATCACCGTCAATAAGTGCTACATCACCTGCACCTATTAATCCTGAAATCGTTCCAAGATTAGCTTGATACCCTGTTGTAAAAACGATACATGATCGACATTGGTAAAATTCTGCAAACTCCATTTCAAGTGCACGATGTCCCGAATAATTTCCATTTGCCATTCGAGAACCGGTGGTCCCTGTCCCTTCAGTATCTATGGCTTCATGCGCTGCTTCTCGACATTCCGGGGCAAAGCTAAGCCCCAGATAATTATTGGTGCCAAGAAGCAGAATCCGACGCTCACCTATTCTTGCTTCTGTTGGAGAATAGATTTCTTCTATAGGTATTCCAAAAGCACTTAATCCAGTTGGTAATTGTGCTTTTCTCGCTGCGGCAGCTGTATCAAGTTTTTCTAATAAATTCATTTTGAATCAGACTTGATTTTGTAAATCAAATTAGCAAGATCACGCACAGTGAGCACATCTGTGAGTGCATTTAGCGGTATAGAAATATCAAAATTATCTTCTAATTCCATAATAAGATTCAATAATTTTATGGAATCGATTGCCAATTGCGTAATAAGATTTGTCTCTGGCGTAATTTCCACTTTCGTATTTGTAAAGCTTGCTAAGCGTTGACATAATAAATGCAGAATCTCTTCTTGGCTCATTTCTACCATTGGTTAATTAAAAAACTCAGAGTTTAATCAATTGTGGCAATGTATCACAGAGACGATAATTAGGATACCAGCCCACTAGGGCTCGCTTCAGAGGTGCTATATCGCAAACCCAGTCGGGATGCTGTAATTCGCATATTTTTCCAGGAGTCAACATCGGTGAATAGCCTAATAATCGGGATATCCACAAATTAGCATTAGCAATTAATTGGAGCATTGATTCAGGCAACCTAATACATCTAACAGGTCTCCCTAAAATATCTTGTGCAATAGCCGCCACTAATCGATAGCTATAACCACCCGGTGTACCATCATCAATCTCAAAGGTTCCTCTAATAGGTTTATCAATGCTCAACCAGTAATGGATTGCTGCTACTAAATCATTAACATGCAACATTCCGAAACGATTAGTCAAATCACCGATTGATGGTAGTACTCCATAGTAAGTTGCCTTAAAGAGTGGTCGAAGCTCTTTATCACCGGGACCATATACAGCTGCAGGACGGAAGATCGTACAAGGTATATTGTCTAAATAATTATTAACTAGTTGCTCAGCTTTAAATTTACTAGCTGCATACCATGAGAGTTTTGATTCTCTTGCCGCCAGAGATGATATAAAAAGGAAACGAGGAGTTGAGTTTTGCTCAATGACTGCACGCAGTAGATTATCTGTACCCACTACGTTATTATGTAAAAAACTTTCTAAAGAGCTACCTCTTACCGCACCAGCACAATGTATAACTGCATATGCCCCTGTAACAAGTCGTTGTAACGACTTATAGTTATCCAGGTCTCCATGTACCCACTCTAGATTTTCTCGTTCTACAGATGAGAACTTCCGAGTTAATGCGCGAATTTTCCACTTATTTTCTAGTAGAGCATCAAGCAATGCTCGACCAATAAACCCAGTAGCGCCCGTTACTGCCACTACTTGTGACATCTAAGATTATCTGTCTCCAGACTGAACTACGGATATCTGATCAGTTATATTTGCACGTTGAAGAAACCCTTGACGTGCTGCAAAACGTGACAGTTTACCAGATGATGTTCTTGGCAGCGTGTGAGGCGGCACTAACTCAACCAGGCAGTTAACACCAAAAGCCATATAAACCATTTGTTGTAGTCGACTCATGAGTGATTGCCTTTCCTCCACTGAGGTTAAACGGCACTCAACAACTAATACGACGATTGTTGTATCATCAGATCCACTAATTCCAAAAGCTGATGCTTCGCGTGATCTTACTTCAGGTTGTTGTTCAGCAAGTTCTTCTATATCTTGAGCGCGAATATTTCGGCCGTTAACAATAATGACATCAGTGCGACGTCCCGTAATATACAAATCGCCTTCCAGAATAAATCCAATATCACCTGTATCAAGCCAGCCTCCTGGCTTTAGTGCTTTATTGGTTTCTTCATGGTTATTAAAGTACCCGGTCATAATGCTATCCCCCCGGACTAAAACACTTCCAACCATCATCTGAGGTAACTCTTCCCCATTATCATCAACAATTTTAACTGTATGCTCAGGAAGTGGTTGGCCACAATTGACAAACTCATTAAATTTTCTACCTTTTGCTTGTACCCGAACTGCCATTTTCTTTTCTACCAATGTTTTGGTATCGACTTGTATGCTTATCACACCCTGGTTAATCTTCGAAAAAGATACAGCAAGAGTGGATTCCGCCAAACCATAACAAGGTAAAAAGGCACGCTCATCAAAACCTGCTGCAGAAAATTTATCTGCAAAGTTTCTTAAAATATCTGGCCGAATCATTTCAGCCCCGATACCCGCTGCACGCCAACAGCTTAGATCAAGCTCCTTCAAATCTGACTCACGAACTCTTAATGCACAAAGTTTAAGGCCAAACGGCTGGCTAAAAGCAATAGTACATCGATTACGGCTAATCAATTTCAACCATTGCAGTGGTCTAATTGCAAAATCTCGTGTTGCCAGATAATCCACTGATAACTGTGCAGCCATTGGTGACAATACGAGACCTACCAAACCCATATCATGATAAAACGGAAGCCAAGAAGCACAACGATCACTTGCGCCCACTTCTAATCCGTTGCGTACTATCCCACGAAGATTACACATCAAAGCCCGTTCTGTTATAACGACTCCGCGGGGCATTCGTGTACTACCTGAAGTAAATTGTAAATAAGCAGTTTCTTCCGGATAGTTGGGTTGAAAAGTCACTTCTATCTCTGGGAGCAAATCAAGTTGACTTGGTGTTCCGACCCATTGCAAATGATCAGTGCTTAAACCTTCAGCAGCTTCTTCAAGAAAACCAACAAAATCAAGATTAGCTATTGCAATACTTGCTTGACTACTTTCAAGCATACTACGCAATTGTCGAACATATATTGCATGACTACCAAGGTTAACTGGTATTGGCATTGCAAAAGGAACGAGTCCTGCATAACGACATGCAAAAAACAACTCAATAAACTCAGGTGTTGTATCAGCAATTAGTGCTACACGATCTCCGCGCACCAACCCCAAACTAGATAAGCGACGAGCAGCCGTACGCGCGCGTTGTTTAAGTGCACTATAGGAAAGTACTGATCGTAGCCCCCCTTTTGCATCATAAAAATTATATCCTGTCGCTCCGTTTGCTGCATACTCCAACGCGTCAGTCAGCGTATCAAAATCTGCTAATCGCTGAGGCAGCGTATTAGCTGTAGGCGTCGCTGCCATTGACAATTTGTTTGAAGGCTGAGTATCAGATTCTTGCATTAGCGGATCCCCCAGCGTAATTATTGTCGAACTCAAGATCTTCCCCTCGAAGTAATGGTGCTGGTCATCTTATTCTAAAACCATTTTAACGCAATAATCCCCAAAGACATTCTTTATCAATGCGTTAGATAATCATCCATACGCTTCTATTTTTCGTTGCTTATAAAATACAACTGTCTCATATCCGTTGACGAAGGAGCTTATAGTAAGGGTGATTTTCCTGTCAAGATTATATTAATTACGTGTTGTTTTATAACAACAGTCATATTATTGATTCCATTCCAATAAAATTTTAACTTTTAATCTAAATTTTATAATCATAAATTTGATGTATTAGTAATGCTACAATGGTTAGTTATACTAGACTTCACTTTGCCACATTAAAAGTTATTCTTTCTTTAAGAAAATTAAAATAAGCAGAATCTTTAATTTGATCTAGAAACAAAGTTTGATAAAACAAATAAACAGGAAATTTTACAAATCAGCAGTGTCGGATTTTAAAGTGTCCACTGCAATAATTCACACTGAATCTGTTTAGCTTGCAAGACGATACTAAAGAATAGCAAATAGGTAGGCAATAATGTATTGGAATACAATCCATCCCTTAAATACTCGAAAAGGAATTGTTCTGAGTGTCGGAGTTGGATATCGTGGATGCAAAAATGGAATATTGCTCTCAGAGGAAAAAATAGATTAGATAAATATTGGGTATAACACGATACTGCTCTCTGATTCTTTATATCTGTAAAACCTGAACCTCAGCATTAATCAATTCAGTATTCACCGGCAAGTAACCGAATTGATTTAACCGCCACAAGAGGCAACTGGAGGGAGATCAGTTTGGTGTTCAGAATGACGTAATGTGAAACTGGATCGCGTTTATCAATAATTTTGAGATACTTGTGATTTTAATCAACATCATGGATGCAAAATTATTGAAAGCTGCAATAAAATCGATTACCCTGAGCTGCCACGTTTTCCCTTTGCTGGAAACGATTCATTTTCTCACATTCCTCCAAGCTGTTAAAATCACTGCTACGGATTGTGATACAGCATATCAGATAGCTAACGACGAATAACCATAAGAAGCTAGCGAGTCCTGAATTTTCTTTTCCGGTATTTCTCCAAGCAGTATACTTGACATCACTCATGTACAGACTACTGCTATTTGGCTACGGTAATCTAGGTCGTGGCGATAACGCGCACTTAGTCCCAGTCTTATCGATCATGTTTCATTATTAAGACTCAGTCACGCTGAATGCCAAAGTGATATGCAGCTTCAGATTGAGCATGTAACGGATGTGACTAAATGTGATCAGTTATTGTTTATCGATACAGACTTGTCATACAGAACCTTTTATTTGTTCCGAAGTAGTGGTAGAAAAAGACAGTAGTTACTCAATACATGCGCCATGACCCCATCTACTTTGTTACGCGTGTATCAGGAAGTGTATGGACTTACTACACCACAAAAACTATCGCAAGCTAATAATTGGCCATCCATTTCGTTGTGCATACCCTTCAAGGGTGGCATCAGGATCAACAGCAACAGGATGCGTCACTTTCTTCAGAAGCGGCAAATCATTCAGTGAATCACTGTAAAACCAGCTTTCCAGAAAAGAGAGCCAAGTGAGATTATGCTTATCCAACCATTGCTCCAATCGTGTGATTTTCCCTTCCCTGAAGCTGGGTATTCCTGATACTCGGCCTGTGAATTGACCGTCTTTCTGTTCCGGCTCGGTTGCAATTAGATGATCAATACCTAATATCCGCGCAATTGGGGCAGTTACAAAACTGTTGGTTGCTGTGATGATGATGCATAAATTACGTTCAAGTTTGTGCTTAGCAATCAAATCATGCGTACCAGGCGCAATTAGTGGTACGATTCTTTTTTGAATGAATTCACCGCGCCATGCATCAAGCTGCTCTCGTGGGTGACGTGCTAATGGCTTTAGCTGAAAATCGAGAAATTCATGAATATCGAGTGTGCCCGCTTTGTATTGCTCATAAAACTCGATGTTGCGCGCTTCATACACTTCACGATCGAGCACTTTCTGTTCAATTAGAAATTGTGCCCATTGAAAATCACTATCCCCAGCAAGAAGAGTATTATCTAGATCAAATAAAGCCAACTTCATGAGGCAACCTGTAATAATTCGCGCAATAAAGGAAGTGTTATTTGCCGTTGCTTGGCAAGAGAATAACGATCCAATGCATCAATTACTCTGATCAGAGCAGGTAAATTGCGCTGCTCATGCTGTAGCAAATAATCGCAAATCTCATGAGGCAGCTCAAATCCGCAGCTGATTGCATGATTTTTCATAGCTTCTCTTTTTTCCTCATCGTTTAATTCATGTATCTGATAAACCAATCCCCAGGCAAGACGCGTAACTAAATCTTGCCGTAAAGTCAGTCGCGCAGGGGATACTTCACCACTTACCAAAAACAATGCATCTCCTTCCTCTCGTACTTGGTTATAAAAATTAAATAATCTGATTTGTGCAGCTGATCCCAATCGCTCTACATTATCAATCGCCATGCAGCGAATAGAAACCGCATCAAATGCAAATTCACTATTAATTTCGCATGAAACATGAATTGCTTTGAGTCGCTGTTGAACAAACGCCTCAACCACCGCCTGCAACAAATGGCTTTTACCACATCCAGAATTACCCCATACGTAAATAAAGCGCTCTGGATTCTGATTTGTTAAAGTATTTTTAAGTATTTGCAGCAATTCAAGATTACGTCCTGGAATATAGTTCTCCAGTGTGGGAGGCTGTGGTGACGAAATATCAAGTAATAGCTGCTTCATGGACGCACGCCGGAATCATTTCAGGAACAATCCTGCATCATTTACTTATCGACACAATCATCAATATCTATTTCAGGGCAAACTAACCGTTCTAGGCTTGCTGTTCCCAACTTTTGGTAAACGTACAGTCAATACACCATTCTTGTAATTAGCCTCTGCTCTGTCAATATCCACATCGCGTGGCAACGGAATCGATCGTTGAAAAGCTCCATAAGCACGTTCCATGATATGGTAAGTACTATCATGGGTAACCCTTTCGAAGCGTTTTTCTCCGCTTAAATAGAGTCTATTTCCATCAATGGTAATTTGCCAATCTTCTTTCTCAATACCAGGCGCCTCCATGCGCACAATGATTTCCTTATCTGTTTCCTCTACCTCTCCTGCTAGTAAACTCCATCGCGGAAGAACGGGCAGTTGACTTTCACCTTCTGCGGCCACCTCATCTTTACCGCGGCCAAAATGGGTTAACGCTTCTCCACCCCGGCTAAGCAATTCGCGCCAACCTTCAGAGAGATTCTCCCATGCGCGACCCAATTCACGACCAATGTTTTTCCCTGCCTCTTTTAATGACTCCAACATAATTGCTCTCCTATTTCATCATTAAAAAATACATTAATCATTGTGTTATAAACAATGATACCATCAGCGTGACCAATGCACTCGCAATAAGTTCTCTTCCGGATTATAGTGAAACTCAAGCTCGCCCTGGAAAGAATGATGAATCGCTTCACCCATCCCACGAACAAGATGGATATCTGTGGTAGTAATTAACGTGGAATCAGGTTCTTCTTCAATCTCCATGATACGCTTAAGAGGGTGTTCTGCGCGCTCGTGCTTTTCCTCATTGTGCACTAGATGCATGATTTCATCGCGACGCGCTAAAAAAAACGGTCCTTCCAGAGTCAAAAAACCCGCAGGATAGTGATCATGGATACGATGACAAGCTGGGCAAATTTGTTGATGTGCATTAGCTGGTGCGGGCAACCACTGCCAGCGCCCCTGATGGAAGACCGCATTACATTCCGGGCACAAGGTCGGTTCATGTAACTTACCTCTGGCCTTATAAGCATCGTGCACTTTTTCCTGAAAAATACCATCGTGACGAGTAATTGTATGATAGCCCAGAGGAATTTTGGAATACCCTTTAGAATGACTCATAGCACATGCCTCCTTTAATAAATATGAAATATAAGTGTCATGACTTGATTTAATAAGGCACAAGGTAAGGCACAAGGTTCAATATAGATCATAATTGCTTATTAAGTGATCAAAACTACGAATCCTGCATTCTCAAGTCTCATATCCTACCTCTCTTTTAAATGATTAACCAGATTGTTGTTATAAAACTGACTGCCACTATTTATTTAAGCGTATGATTTGAGTAACAGACCAAAAAGGAGGAGAGGAAAATGTTTCGTGATCGTAATGAAGCAGCCGTCTTATTGGCAAAGAAATTGAATCCGTATCATGGTCAACGCCCATTAGTGCTTGCGATTCCACGTGGTGCAGTGCCAATGGCAAAAATTATTGCCGATATGCTAGATGGCGATATGGATATCGTGCTTGTACGTAAATTACGCGCCCCTGACAACCCAGAATTTGCAATTGGCGCAATAGATGAAACAGGTTGGACATATCTTGCTGAATATGCCCATCAAGTGGTAGGCGATTCAACTTATATTGAACAAGAGAAAGCCACCCAACTCGAAGTCATGCGTGAACGGCGTAATAGCTACACACCGATTCGCCCACCTTTTGATCCCAAAGGACGCATCGTCATCGTGGTAGATGATGGTTTAGCAACCGGATCCACTATGATTGCTGCCCTGCATGCCTTGCGCGCTAAACATCCACAAAAATTGATATGTGCTGTACCTGTTGCGCCACCCGAAACTTTGGCTAAAGTTACACCTTATGCCGATGAGATGGTTTGCCTTCAGGCGCCAGAACTATTTTACTCAGTAGGGCAATTTTACCAGTCATTTCCCCAAGTTAGTGATGAGGAAGTGATTGCGCTATTGAGAAAAAACGACGAGTAATTATTTCGGAATACTAAAATACCGAACAAACCAGTCTGCTGCATGGCGCGCAACCTGTTCCAGCGTGCCAGGTTCCTCAAATAAATGGGTTGCTCCTGGAATCAAGGTAAACTGCTTTTCGCAATTCAATAGTGAATAGGCTTGTTGATTTAATTCAATCACGCCGTAATCTGCTCCACCAACAAGTAGCAAAGTAGGAGCATTAACTTCTCTTAGGGCTTGCTCACCAGCGAGATCAGGGCGCCCACCGCGCGACACGACAGCAGTAATTTTATTCCCCAATTTTGCGGCTGCCTGCAGTGCAGCGGCAGCGCCTGTGCTGGCACCAAAATATCCTACTCGCAATGATTGCGTCTTCGGTTCACTTTTCAACCATGATGTTGCGGCAAGCAAACGTCGTGTAAGTAATTCGATATCAAAGCGTGTTGCATAATCCCGATCTTCTTCTTGGGTCAGCAGATCAAATAATAGCGTGCCCACACCATGATCCCGCAGCACTTTGGCTACATAGGTATTACGTGGACTAAAGCGACTACTGCCACTGCCATGCGCAAATAACACTACACCCGCTGCAGAAGGCGGTAACACCAATTCACCACCTAGTTGGGCAGCGCCATCCTGAATAAACACTGCACTCATACTAACCTCCTATAGCAACTGGAATACGCCGCCTGCCGAATGTCTCGGCATATTCACCAAAACGCCCGGCAATAGCGGCACTGCAATCAGGACAATGTCCGTTGGGAGTGAGATGATAGTGAGCAATTTCATACCAGTCACGCTCAATCAAGGTTACACCACATGATGGGCAAAAGGTGGTATCTCCCTCTTCATTATGCACATTTCCCGTATAAACGTACTTGAGTCCTGCCGTGTGGGCAATTTTACGCGCCCGAATAAGAGTACTGGTTGGAGTACTTGGTATGTTAATCATTTTGTAGTCGGGATGAAATGCCGTGAAGTGTATCGGCACCTCCACACCAAGTTCTCTAGCCACCCATTCACTAAGGGCCTGCAATTCTTCTGTAGAATCATTGAGCCCAGGGATTAATAATGTTGTTAGCTCAAGCCATACCTGAGTTTCGTGCTTGAGATATTTCAGGGTCTGGAGCACCGGCTGCAAGTGCGAACCGGTTTGCTTGACATAAAATTCCTCGGTAAATGCTTTTAGATCGACATTGGCGGCATCTATTTTAGTGAAGAAATCGCGTCGAGGTTCAGCATGGATATAACCAGCAGTGACTGCCACGGTCTTAATATTCCGCTCATGACACGCATCGGCCACATCCATGGCATATTCTGCAAAAATGACTGGGTCGTTATAGGTAAACGCGACACTTTTACAGCCCAAATGCTCGGCTGTTCGCGCAATGGCCTCTGGGCTTGCCTGATCAGCAAGTTTATCGAAACTACGTGATTTGGAAATATCCCAGTTCTGACAAAATTTACAGGCAAGATTGCAACCTGCAGTACCAAACGACAATATGCTGCTGCCTGGATAAAAGTGATTCAGCGGTTTTTTCTCGATGGGATCCACACAGAAACCCGAAGAACGACCATAGGTCGTCAGCACCATCTCATCGCCTAGCCGGCCACGTACAAAGCACGCTCCACGCTGCCCTTCATGCAATTTACAATCACGTGGACACAAGTCACATTGGATACGTCCATCACTCAACCAATGCCAATATTTAGCAGGATATCGTTCTGCACTACTAATCGGTTCATCCATTTGGGTATTCCTCTACATTATCAATTTCACGCCATTTGGTTACAGTGTAACGAGACAGCTTAACCCCTTCTGCCCAAAAATCTGCAGGTAGCCCTGCTTTCCGCTTCAACAAAGCCAGAAATTGAAGAGGTTGCGAAAGCTCCTCCCATACTTGGGGTAAAAAAGTACTGCGATAGCAACCATATTCAAACACGATGCCATCTATTCCTGGCCGCAGCTGCGCCAGCGCATCCGCTTCGTCCTGGACTGCCATCGCCAGCCTCGGTGATAGCAATGAAATTTCGATATGAATATCATCAAACTCAGCAGCACGCAAAGGTACAAAACGCGGATCATGTAAAGCAGCAGACACCGCATTACTTTTGACATCCATTAATAATGATCGTTGCGCCTCAAGTGAGCCGATACAACCACGCAACCTCCCATCCTGCATTAACGTAACAAAACACGCGCTCAACTCTTGCAACCAAGGTGCATGCTCATCGCTCTTAGACCGATAAGGAATATTCAAAGCGCACGCAATCGCAGACCGTCCAATCGATAACAATTCTTTTCCTTGATTAGGTAGCATACTCAATGCTCCCTGAAGTTGAATGGGGCAATGTAAAAGCGAATGCACCATAACCCACTACCTGCCCGCGTTGACCAGCGGTATCACCCGAGTTGCGTAAATCCAGCAAATGCGGAGTCAAGTGATATTTGCGTGCAGCCAGCATCAAACCATTAATGGGTGTCGCTCCACAGGCATGTTCATGATCGATGAATTGGTATAATTGAAGAATGGACGAGACGGTCTTGCGATCTTCACGTTGTGCGACAGCATATGGCAGATAGTGCGAAAGATCAGAGCTGACAATAATCAAGGTTTCCTCACTCCCCCACAAATAATCCAACACTTCAGCCACTTCCTCAGCCGAGGCCATTCCCACCACCAAAGGCAAAATCGAAAAATCCGTTAAAGTACTTTGCAAAAATGGCAATTGCACTTCCAATGAATGCTCCAGCGCGTGCGCTTGCGGACTAACCGTTACCTGGGGTAAATGTATGATGTCAGTGATGGCGGCTGTATCGATCATCATCCGACCCAGAGGTGTGGTAAAAGCATCTACATTAGGCAATGCCAAACCACGTACCGCAACACGATGCGCGGGACCTAGCAAGATGACACGCCGAATGCACTCAGCAAAGGAGCAAAGTGTTCCATACGCTGACGCTGCAATCGCACCCGAATAGATATAGCCTGCATGCGGCACAATCAATGCTTTGACTATTGATTTATGCGTCTGGACAGCACTCAACAATTGCTCGATATTCTCAGCCAGTCTCTGCGAATCGGCTGGATAAAATAGCCCTGCCACAGCAGGGGAACGGACGGTAACCATGGAAAATTTCTCTAAATTAGATAACCACCAACATAAGCGGTAATCTCTGTAAAATCAATGAAATATCAATTAGAACTAAGTCATTGCGGGATAAAAATAATAAAACCAATCAAGATTGCATCGTATCCAAATATTGCTTATGTAAATGCCTGAGCCATACCAGTAATACAGCACTGATCGGCAGCGCTAATAAAATACCGATGAATCCAAATAGCTGACCAAAGGCAAGTAATGCAAAAATCACCATGACTGGATGCAGGCCAATGCGCTCACCCACTAGCCAAGGAGTAATCAACAAACTTTCAAGTAATTGACCTATACCGAACACGAGCCAAACTGTGATCACGCCGCTCCATTCCTGAAATTGCATCACTGCGGCGAATGTCGCAAGTGCCAAACCTACGATTGCACCCAGATAAGGTACAAATACCAAAATTCCCGCCAAGAGTCCAATTGGCACAGCAAATTCTAGTCCAACCATCCATAAACCCGTCACGTAAAAACCACTCATCAGGATAATGACTGCAATCTGACCACGTAAGAACTCTGCCAGTACACGATCAGTTTCATACACAAGCGGATACAGCTGCTTTCGCCAGGCTGGCGGGATCCACTCATTGACTTGGGAAATTAAGGAATTCCAATCACGGAGCAGGTAAAACAACACAACTGGTGTAAGCAGTAAATTCATTAAAAAATCCAATACTGCCATGCCACCACTCGTTAGTGAAGGCAACATCTTAGCAGCAACCCCCCCAGCACTCTTCCAGTGCTCTACCAAGGCTTGTCTGAGCATGGCCACATCTAGCTGCAGATCGATTCCCAACGTTGTCTTCAAACTGGGGATCCATAGCTCCTTAACGATTTCAAGGTAATCTGGAGCACGTTCAACCAACCGCATGATCTCCTTCTCAAACAATGGCACCATAACTAAAATCAAGGCAATAAATGCACCTAGTGATAGGAGCATAACCAGTACCGTTCCCAAAGTTCGGGAAATTCTTTTGATTAATAACCAGGAAACGAGAGGATTACAGATATAGGCAATCACTGCAGCCAATATAAAAGGTGTTAGTATTGGGCTTAGGAGATAAATCAGCCCTCCAAGCACTCCGATCAAAATGATCCACCAAAGAGAATGTTGATCTTCAGAGTGTTTAGTGTTCATTTGCGGTAAAATTACATTTTCCTAAAAGTGTCACTCTATCTGTAACCAAGTGAGAACTCAACTTGACTTCATTTAATTCCCAAGATCCTAAATTAGATCAGCTATCCTATCGCGACGCCGGTGTAAATATTGATGCAGGCAATCTTCTGGTTGAGAAGATCAAACCTTTTGCTCAACGCACATGGCGTCCGGAAATACTCGCCGGAATCGGAGGTTTCGGTGCACTCTTTGAAGTCCCCCAGAAATACCGTAATCCTGTATTAGTATCGGGAACTGATGGTGTGGGCACCAAATTAAAACTTGCTTTTCAGTTTAACCAGCATGACGGCATTGGAATTGATTTGGTTGCCATGAGCGTCAACGATATTCTCGTGCAAGGTGCAGAACCTCTGTTCTTTTTGGATTATTTTGCTTGTGGCAGACTAGACGTGGATACTGCCGCTCGGGTTGTTCAAAGTATTGCAGCAGGTTGCGAGCAAGCTGGATGTGCTTTAATTGGTGGTGAGACAGCTGAAATGCCCGGCATGTACCCAGAAGGCGAATACGATCTGGCCGGTTTTGCTGTGGGAGTCGTAGAGAAAGATAGCATTATTAATGGATCTTCCATTACGGAAAACGATGTCATTCTCGGAATCACTTCCAATGGTGTGCATTCCAATGGCTTTTCATTGATCCGCAAAATTATCGAAAAACATTCTATTGATTTGAGCACCAAGTTTGGGGATGGCACTCTGATAGAAGCCATCATGACACCAACCCGTATCTATGTAAAACCTGTACTAGAGCTAATCAGGCGATTGCCGGTAAAAGGTATAGCCCATATTACCGGCGGGGGGTTATTAGAAAATATTCCACGCATTCTGCCTAGGGAAACAATGGCCTATGTTCACAAAGAATCTTGGAAGATTCCTTCCTTATTTGATTTGCTACAACAGCAAGGCAACGTTGCCGATGAAGAAATGTTCCGGGTTTTCAATTGCGGCATAGGAATGGTTCTGGTGGTTGCGCCTGAGTTTGCTGATGAAGCAATAGCCGTTTTACATACCCACGGAGAAACGGTCTGGCAAATCGGTCATATCAAGCAACGTTATGCTAATGAACCAGCTATTGTAATTGCTTGATCAGTAATACCTCATGAAATCCCTGGTTATTCTTATTTCTGGTAGGGGTAGCAACATGCAGGTGCTACTCGATGCAAAACTCCCGGCTAAAGCCATTACCGTGATCAGTAATAATCCGGCTGCAGCAGGATTAGGAATTGCTAGATTGCGCCATATCGAAACACATGTGGTAGATCATCGCGCTTATCCCAATCGTGAAACATTTGATGCTGCACTCGCAGAAAAAATTGATGCCTGCCAACCCGATTTAGTGGCACTTGCTGGCTTCATGCGCATTCTTGGCGACAGTTTTGTTAGTCGTTATCAGAATCGATTAATCAATGTTCACCCCTCCTTATTACCTGCTTTCTCCGGTTTGAATACACACGCACGCGCACTAAAAGAAGGTGTAAAAATCCATGGGTGTACGGTACACTTTGTTACTTCTCAACTCGATCATGGCCCCATTATTATTCAGGCCGCGGTACCTGTGCTGGCAGAAGATACCACTGAAACCTTGGCTGCGCGGGTTCTCCAACAGGAGCATCTGATTTATCCGCAAGCTGTGCGCTGGTTTTTGGAAGATCGACTTATGCTCACAAATGATTGTGTAAAAATTCGGGCAGCGACTGTAAAACAACGTGTTTTATATTCTCCCCATTTAGATCAATGAAAATTTGCTTCAAACGCATTGATAGTTCCGAAATAAAATCTTGGTGAATCTTTAATCAGTGTGTTACACCAATTGTAAAAAAACCGAATACTCTCATAGGTCAATCAGAAGCGCTGACGAATCATTTTCTCTTTAATAATTAATCATGCGCCCAACGCTTGCTCAACTCGATATGGCGATAGCAGCCATACGCACTATATTACCGCTGGAATCTCCCGCTGATACCCTGCTGCGCCTGTTTTTCCGTGATCATCCAATGTTAGGTCAGAATGATCGAGCTGTAGTTGCAGAGATTGTGTACGGTATTTTACGTCATAGATTTTTCCTGGAATACCTGGCGGAGAAAGCAACCCCCCGCGCCCTGCTTCTAGCTTACCTCGTCAAATTTGAAGGCATGAATTTGCGCGAACTAGCCACCTTCATCAATGAAGCTGAAGCTAAATGGCTCACGCACATTAAAGCAGTCAAATTAGTCTCACAGCCTCTTGCTATTCAAGCAGAATTTCCTGAATGGTTAATGGAAAAGTTACAAAAATTTTTATCTGATACTGAGATTCTTAGACTAGGTCAGGCACTTCAGCATCCAGCTCCTTTAGATTTGCGCGTTAATACACTGCTTGCAAAACGTCACGAGGTACTTAATATATTAAATCAGGAAGGTATTAAGGCACACGCTACACCCTACTCACCTATCGGTATTCGTCTAACGGGTAAACCTGCCATTAATCGAGATCCGCTGTTTCTTTCTGGCAAAATAGAAGTACAGGATGAAAGCAGTCAGATTCTAGGCTACCTGCTGGCACCCCGACGCGGTGAAATGGTTGTTGATTTTTGTGCAGGTGCTGGTGGCAAAGCACTGATGCTGGGAGCGCTCATGCATTCCCAGGGCCGTATTTATGCTTTTGATATCTCTGAGAAGCGGCTCAATAATCTGAAGCCACGACTTAAGCGCTCTTGTTTGTCCAATTTGCACCCTCAACGTATCAACAGTGAAAATGATGTCAGGATAAAACGTCTGTATGGAAAAATAGATCGAGTACTCGTTGATGTACCCTGCAGTGGGTTAGGAACTTTACGCCGCAACCCGGATCTGAAATGGCGACAAACACCACAGAGTATCGAAGAATTAAAACACAAACAAGCGGCCATTCTTTCTTCTGCTGCCAATTTACTTAAACCAGGTGGTAGACTGGTTTACGCTACCTGCAGCCTTCTGCCCGAAGAGAATCAAGAAATTGTAGAACTCTTTCTTTCTGACAATCCTCATTTCGCTCGATTAAATTGTGCGGATCTACTGGCCCAACAAAAAATACCGCTTGATACAGGGGAATATTTGCAACTATCACCCGCACTTCACCAAACTGATGGCTTCTTTGCTGCAGTTCTGGAGCGAAAAAATTAACCTGATTTACTTACTTCTTTGTCAGAATAAGGAGATATCTAATTCCATTTCTAAATCAAACACGATGCTAAGGCGAGTCGCAGACAGCATAAATAATACGGTAAGGAGAAGCGATAAAGTTAGGTTTGATTTAGAAATGGAATAATTTATTAACGGCTACTATCAAATTTCAAGTAATTGAAGATTTCATCCTCTGCAGATGGCTTGCCAATATGATAGCCTTGCACAAAATCAACGTCCATTTTTTCCAGCAGTATAAGTACCTCCTCATTCTCAACAAATTCAGCAGTAATTTTCTTACCAAACCCCCTTGCCACGCTGCATAAGGCTCTAACCAGTATTTGATCAGCAGGGCTATTTGCTAGATTCCGAACAAATGAACCATCTATCTTCACAGCATCTACAGGCAACTCTCTCAAATAGTAAAAAGATGAAAAACCAACACCAAAATCATCCAGTACAAAACCGCAGCCAAGTTTCTTAATTTCTCGAAGTAGATTTCGCGTTCCAGGCAAATTATCCAGGGCTGCAGTCTCTGTTATTTCAAACATTAAAAGAGTGGGGTCGACACCATGAAACATGAGTTCCTTTCTGATCACTGGGAGTAATTCTGGATCATTGAAAGCATGGGCGGACAAGTTTATTGACAAGCGAATTCGATTACCCGATTTATTGATCTTAGCTGCTTGTGCAATGGCCTTGTGCAATACCATATGATCAATCTCATGGATTAGACCGGTATGTTCCGCAGCAGCAATGAAAGCCGCAGGCGAATGGATTGTGCCGTCCTTATCACGCATACGCAACAATACTTCATAATGGGTGATTGCTCTATCACGTAGCGACATTATCGGCTGGAAATAGAGCAAATACTTATCATATAAATTGGCATACTCGATTTTTTCTTTCCAATGTACGAGGGTGTACATTCGTTCCCTTGTTTGATCGTCATTGGAAAAAAGATACCAAGTTCCCCGTCCTTTTTCCTTGGCCTGATACATAGCAAGATCGGCTGCGGCCAATAAATCGTGCACAGTGCTACCATGCTCTGGGAAAAGGGCTATCCCGATACTTGCCGCAATTTTGTGTGTTCTACCATTTACGGTCAACTGAGTTTCACTTAAGTGAAGTAGAATTTTCTTTGCGACCTCAATAGCTCCACTTGCCGTAATTTCTGGCAGGATAACTGCAAACTCGTCTCCTCCCAAACGCCCCGTAACATCTGCTGCCCGGATTGTATGAGACAGCATATCGGCAACTTTCTTGAGTAATGAATCACCTGCTTGATGCCCGCTGGTATCGTTAATATACTTAAATCGATCGAGATCAAAAAATAACAATGCACCCGAATGTTGGTATCTCTCCGCCCAAATGATCATCTGCTCGAGTTCTTCACTGAAACGGCGCCGATTGTATAGGTTTGTCAATGGATCATGATTGGCCAGCCATGCCAAATGACCCTCAACACGCTTGTATTCTGTAATATCCAGGCCAACCGAAAGTACTGATGAATCTTCTTCAGATTTCCACAACAATCGGGAATGCAACCAAACAATATGTCTTTTGGAATCATCATTACATAAAGTAATAGTCTCATGCCTCAATTGTTCACGTTGACCGTGACATACCTGTTCTAAATACTCGTTAAGATTATATTGCTCCTCGTCAGGCAACAGTAACTCAAGAAAAGTTTTACCTCGAATCTCTTCTTCAGTATAACGCATCAGCATTTCACCATATGCGTTCAACATCATTATCTTGCCTTTAACATTCTGGGTCAGCACGATGACCTGCGCTGTATCAAGCAAATTTGCAATAAAATCTTTCTCTTTACTTAATTCATCCCGTTGCTGTACCAGTAGCTTGGTACGATAAACGACTTTATCCTCCAGCTTCTCAAGCTTATGAGATAGTGTTACTGTCGCTTCATAAAGAAGATCAATTTCATCCTTTAGCCATTGCTTCCTACCAACGGAGGAAAGCGTAGCGCGGAAAATTCCAAAGCTTCCCCCTGCTAAAAGCGGCAAGGTAAATACAATATGTTTAAGCTGTGAAAGTGGCTTAGAAAGAATGGCAAATAATAATATTCCTGAAAATATTAAACCAATTAAACCAATGATGACGATACGCCAAATAGAATCACGAATTGCTTCAATGGTGGCTGTGATATCAGTAATGACGACCAAATGTGCCTGATCCATCACGCCTATCCCTTGTAATGGGAGGAGCTTTATGCGCTGATAGCGTTTATTCCATTCAATTTGGATTCCTTGCTTGAGGGTTACAAGATCTGGATACTCTTTTACCGTTTGATAAAGAATGCGAAGATTATTATCTCTATTGGTCAATGCTGCAAGGTGTATCTCCCACTCAGGAAACCATATATCATTATGGGTGATCTTGTATTTTTTTTCTTTCAAAAATAAACCAATATCAGACCCAAATGTTCGCCTAAAACCCAAAAAAACATCAGTCAGTGAAGCACCGATAACGATTGTTCCCGCACGAACACCTTCTACCAGAAGTGGCTCGATCGTATACTGAATACAAGTTTCCGTGCATATTAATGGATTAGCAGGTTGTTCATACAAATTGACTTTACGAACATGCTCCAAAATAAGCGTATCTTGATATATATCCTCCTCGAAACTGTCCCAGCCTACCAAGAGGCGATCAGATTGATCATAAAATCTTACCGCTTCAATTCCACTCTGAAGCTGTAATAATAGCCAGTGATGTTCGAATGCATCTACAATTTGCTGAATATTTTGTGTAGATAAGGCTACATCCATACCTTTCAGAAAAGGAATCATCCCGATCAATTGATGCGAGCTATGTGAAACTTGCTCAATTAGCTTTCCGACTTCGCGGACATAACGCTGATATTGTAGATCACTTTGTTGATCAATATTATCGATAAGGCTCTTATAGTTCATAATGCTGAATATCGTTACCACTATCAGCAATATCACGCTGCTGAATAACGAAATTTTCCATTTCAAACTAACAAATTTGGATGATGCACGATCAGCGAATCTAGCAAGTTGAGTCGTTTTTCCAAAGATACTTTGTTTCATGCAGATTTCTGCTTAAAAACGGTAAGAAGCTTGAGCTGCAAAAAGATTCCAATGTTGGTCCGTAAAAGCAGGATTTGGATTATCCAGCGTAGAAAGCCAACCTGTACCATTTACGCGATGATACTCTGCACGTAACATAATCGAGGGAGTAATACTCCAGCGTAGACCCACGGTCCAATCCTTGGCAAACCGGCTATGAGCAGGGCGTCCAGTTTCAGCATGAAAGTCATTACCATCACGATCTTTTCTATCCGCATAATAAGCATCATAGCGCAATACAGCCTCCCACGCTGAATTAAACCGATAAATACCCTGGAAATAATAGCTTTCGCCGGTAAAACTCATATCGGGGAAAGCATGAAAATTTCTCAATTCGATATGCCGTAATGCATATTCCGAGGTCAAGCTCCAATGCTCAGCATTGTATTGTGCAGAAAAAATCAATGGAAGGAATTGGAATGAACCTGCACTCAATAGATCCTTCACTCCCGGATCATACCCGGTATTAACCTCTGCCCCAGTTACCGCTAAACGTATTCGACCGCCATCTCGCTCATAAATTAAACGTCCTATATATGATAATTTCGGCGTGAGTTTTCCCGGCTGATTTTTCGTCAAGATGGCTGCTTCGGTACTTTTATCACCGACTTGTGGAAAAAATACACCGAATTGAGCAGTCATATCTCCCCAACCTTTACGTGATTCACCATAGAATTGCACACCATCTGAAGCCAATGCTAAATTCCGCGCACGATCAAAATAGATCGATTGTGGCAACAAAATACTCGGTCGGGTAAAAGGGACATCACGGGTATCATTATAAAAGCCAAACGGATTCTTGGTTCGCCCTAGACGCACCCCAAATTCTTTAGACTCGGACGTGAACGCAGCATAATCAACAAAGCCATAATCGATACGAATTCCACCCTTACTTGCTTCGCCTGTTTGACGTGATAGCAATTGCATTGAGAACTGGAGATTGGTCAATGGCCGATGCGATGCATTTGCCCCAATCTCTCTAAAATCGAAGCTACCTGTACCACTGCTACTATTGCCAAACACATTATTTTTTGTGTCTGTTGTCTTAATGTAGCCCTGACTCAGGAAACCATGAACCTGAAGGCCATTCAAATTTTTTTTATCTGACGCATTAATCCAAGAGGAATGCAGTACAATTAAGAACATCCCTGCTCGTATTAAGTAACCTTTCAAAATACTTGGTCTATTCAACATGAAGAATCTGGACGCTGTCATCTATATCTACTCTCTTTAAATAACCGATGGCGCCCGGTGTATTGGCAATCCGCACGCGCATTTCTTCTTCAGAATTTACTAGAAAGGGCGCTTGACCTGTCCCTGAAAAGATAAGACGATCCCAAGCTGAACGTAATTGGTATGGAAAGATATTGAGTTTTTCTTTGGCAAAAAGTTGATGCAACGGCGCATCGTCGGGCAACACGAATACCCTGATAGGGGAACCATCCTCCCACACTCTAAGGCGCATGCCAAAAATAGCACGTAACGAGTTTCTGGAAAGATTCCGTACGAGTACACTGGGATGAACAATTACTTCAACAGAATCACTGGCTTGTGAGGTACTTGCAACGGCTAACACACTGATTAATAAAAGTAGCGAAAGCAAATAACACAAATAATCAGTGAGGCGTACTACCATGCTGAAAACGTTCTAGCAGGACTCTATATTTGTATCAGGATTTGGTACACTCTGCTGGTGCCCGCATATCGACTTGAAATGTTCTAGATTTACCGGCCAGATTCTGCCATTATCAGTCACTAACTCCCAAATATCTCGATGATTTGCGTACATCCTTTCCAGCACATCAAGCAAACAAACATAGTATGGACGGCGCAAGCCATGGTAACTTACTAATGGACCGATAGGTTCAAGCTGCATGCCATAAAAGCCCAATAGCCTATTTAAGGCGGGATCCATTACGCAAAACCAGTAGTAAATATTGTATCTGGCACACATCTGAATGAGACCAACAAGCAATCCCAGCATAGGATGAGGAAAACGCCTGCGTTCTTTTACAAAGTTTTCCATTGCAATCTTATTGGTTAAAAAATAGGAATCATCTTTTCGCCTGAAAAAGTTACTCAGAATAATAAATCTAGAAATCTCAACCGTCTGCCATCGTGGCACATTCATATTAGTATATGCGGGGTAGAATTGAGTATGCAATTCGAGAGGAAGCTTTTGATCAGTATCTTTAGAAAAAATCAAACGTAAAGTCCCCACAAAAGTATTGGAAGGTCTATGCCTTAAAAGCAAATGCAATGATCGTTTATCAAATTCATCTTTCTCTAATTTATCAGGATAGTTGCTTGCATCAAATCCTGGCATACATTGATTAATACATAGCATTTGGTATCGTAAATCAAATACTTTTTTTAATAATGCTGGGGTATCAGCAATAATAATTTCAAAATATTCATGAAATGCTGCAGTAATATCATTCATGACAATTCTTATCAAACAAGTTAATCAAATATTTGATAAATAATTAACTAAATTTATTTTAATGGTTAACATCGGATTCAAATCAATGAATTAATTCGGAATTTACTTTGTTTTTCAATATAATTAATATTTACTAAAAAATCTAAGCATTATTAATAAAAAGCTTCAATCTAGTTATATTTTTGGGATTGAAAGAACCAAAAAATAAAAGCGATAATTTTAGTCGGATTTATCCACGCATTGATGAAACTTTATACTTAATATTATTTACAATAAATTAATTTGTCGCAAAAATACGACGCAATAATATATTTATTTAAAATAAAATGGAATGATGAAAAAAAAATATATATAAAATATAAGACAATAGTAATTAATTAACATAAAGGCGGATTGGCGCGCTAATTTATATTTTTATTTATACTAATATTCCAACATTATTAACCGAATATTTGACTAGGATGCAAGGTGATGGTGAGGCAATTTGCGAGCAAATTTACAAACCCTGTACCAAGCCAGTATCTGAGACTATTGACACAAAATGAGAGTGGAAAGAGCATAAATCTTCTTCAGCACCTGCAAAGGCCAACGACACAAATTGAATTTGCGTAAATCTATCCAGAGCGTTTGTTTATTTGTTTTTGTATGAATCAGTTATAACACTGCCAAAAGTCGAAAACACATTTTAAATTTAGCTATGACAATGTGCAGTATCCGATTTGGATGTAAGGATTATGAAAGGACAAAAATTTTCGATTTACCAGTCAAGGTCCGCGTCCATTTCGTCAGCGTAAAAGCTCTGTATGGAAAATCTGGATTAAACTAATACTTCTAGCGGCTCAGGGTGGCTTAGAAAGGCTGTTGGGCTTGCTGTTAGACCATATGCACCAGATTGGAATATGACAATTAAGTCTCCAATATCTGCCTTGGACAATTCCATCTGGTCTGCTAACAAATCAAGTGGTGTACATAATGGACCCACTACGGATGCAATTTCTGTTTCAGAAGTTTCCACTTTGTTGCCAACAATCACAGGATAATTTTTACGTATGACTTGACCAAAGTTTCCTGAAGCAGCGAGATGATGATGCAACCCTCCGTCTGTCACTAGAAACACCTGTCCTTTTGATAATTTTTTGTCTAATACACGACATACATAAATACCCGCTTCTGCTACAATGTAGCGTCCCAATTCAATCACAAAGCGAGTTCCGGGCAACTCCCGTTTCACTTCAGATAATAGACGTTGTAAATTCTTTCCCACCGCAACAAGATCGAGCGGCTTTTCACCCGGAAAATAAGGTACCCCAAAACCTCCTCCGATATTCAATGTGCGAATCGGAACAGGCGAGACTTGTGCAAGTTGCAAACCTAACTGCAACGTTTTCTCATGGGTATCCTGGATAGCTTCTGCTTTAAGATTCTGTGATCCACAGAAAATATGCAATCCTTCTAAATCCAATCCTAGTTTGCTTATACGAGTAAGCATAGCAGGAACGCGTTCTACATCAATACCAAACTGTTTTGCTCCCCCGCCCATTTTCATTCCAGAAGATTTAAGCTCAAAATCTGGATTAATTCGAACAGCTACCTTAGGACAAATACTCATCTGTTCAGCTAGCGTCGCGATACGCTCCAATTCCCGCTCAGATTCCATGTTAATAACAATACCTGCGGCAATGGCGCAAGCAAGCTCATGCTCATTTTTTCCGGGACCTGCAAAGCTAATCCTGTCGGGAGGTATTATCGTGTCTAATGCAACTTTCATTTCCCCGAAAGAAGCCACGTCAATGCCATCCACTAACCCAGCCAAATGCTGAACAACAGCAGGCATAGGATTGGCTTTCATCGCATAGTGAAGATGAATCTCTTGAGGCAGACAGTGACGCAACAAACTGACACGTTCAGTAATCAGTCGTCTATCATAAGCGTAAAAAGGGGTCTTACCTACTCGTTGGGTGAGTCGTATAAGAGAAATACCCCCAATATGAAGACAATTATCCCGCACAGGATATTGCGTCATAGGAACATGTTTTGGACGCATAGCCGTCATATTTCTACTGGCATAAAGGTATGTAGAAATTCCTGAGCTATACTTTTACGATCAATTTTGCCATTTGGATTACGTAGTAGATGCCCTTGCCGTAGCTCTATTAAACTCGGCACCATAAAAGTGGGAAGATGTCGTTTGCAGACTGATAGCAATGTCTCAGGATCCAAATGAACCCCGTCAAGCGGTATCGCCACCACAATAATTGCCTGACCCAAAGTGGGGTGCGGCACACCGATTGCCACTGCTTCGGCAATACACTCCGTTGAGTAGATAATTTCTTCAATTTCAGCAGGGCCTACTCGGTAGCCCGAAGTTTTGATCATGTCATCGCAACGACCTATAAAATATAAAAAGCCTTCCTCATCCATACGTACCGTGTCACCCGACCATACAGCTATTTCTGGAATGGTCAAACCAGATTGGCATAGAAGAAGCGGTTTAAAATATTTTGCTGTCTTCTCAGCATCATTCCAGTAGCCCATGGATACTAATGGTCCGCGATGCACTAATTCTCCAGGCTCACCTGGCGCACATTGCGAACCATCCTCGCGCAGCACCAATACTTCAACGTTGGGTATCGCCTTGCCAATAGAGTCGGGACGTTTGTCTACTTCCTCCGGCGGCAAAAATGTCGAACGAAATGCTTCTGTCAAACCATACATCAGAAATATACTAGTATTGGGGAGGGCACAGCGAAGTTTATCAAGCGTTGCTCGGGGCATTGCTCCTCCCGAGTTAGTTATATAGCGCAGTGATGTAACCTTTTCCCACTTTAACTGAGCAAGTTGAATCCACAGTGGAGGAACAGCCGCAAGACCAGTGATGCTTTCGTGGATTGCTTCATCGATAATATCGCGCGGCAACAAATAATTCATCAACACATTGGTTGCCCCAACATAAAAAGCAGTCGTCAATTGACTCAAGCCGTAATCAAAACTGAGCGGTAGTATTGATAGAATTCGATCATCCTGATTATTTTTTAGGTATTGGGAAACACTTTTTGCCCCAGTGACCAGATTACGATGGGAAAGTACTACCCCTTTGGGCTTGCCTGTACTCCCCGAAGTATACAAGATTGCAGCCATGTCACTATCAATACACCGATACGGATGGATTGATCTTGGCATGGCCATGGCTTCTTGCCAGCAAATCACATGCATACCTGGAATGACTGGTAAATTTTCTGCTGATCCCACAACGATTACTGCATGAAGATCATGGCATTCGGATAAAACAGATATTAGTAAATTGAATCGATCAACTGATGTGACTAATATCCTCACATTACAGTCTTTAAGGATATAAGCTACTTGGGCTGCTTTAAGCAACGGGTTGATTGGCACAAAAACACCCCCCGCTGCGGAAGCACCAAACATGGCAATTACTGTTTCAAATCTTTTCTCAAGATAAATAGCAAGACGCTCCCCTCGCCCCAATCTCAAAGCCAGCAAAGCATCGGCTGCAAGCTCAATTTCTTGGGCCAGGGTGGCATAATCCAATCTCTGCTGCTGATACACAAGCGCTTCAGTAATAACACCACGATTTGCAGTATTAAAAACCAATTCATGAAATAGATGCGGCATTGTGAATACTCTACTGGCTAAAAGACGGTAACCTCGGGTTACAGCTCAAAGCTGGATTAATCGATTATTCAGGCGTTAGCTTCGTCATTTCACCTTCAAAATCATCATCCGATTACTGTGGCTTCTGATTCTTGAAATACTCCTTCTAACATCATCTGGGGTATTATCATTTTTGATGTAACTAATACTCTCTTGCTCACAAATGCTACCGTAGTAAAGTTCGCGCAAATGCCATACCCCAATACATATGATGAAGTGTATTGCCTACCCTACATGGCTTCCATACTTATAAAAATCTTTCATTCAGACAAGATATCATCTTTCGACTAAAGGGAAGAGATTTACTGAACCCCTAGCAAGGATTTTAAAATTTAAGGAGTAATAAACAATTTATCCATTATCTTAAAATAACTCTAGCTTACTCATTTGAGGCCATGTCGATTCATTAGATCATATAAAGTTGGACGGCTAATACCGAGCAACTCGGCTGCCTTTGCAATATTACCGTCTACCTTCGCTAGCGCTCTAACCACGGCTTTACATTCTTCCCTTTCACGAACCTCACGTAAGTTCATTGGTTCCGATAGAATTTCTGACTCCTGAAATCCTAAATCAGCCGGAGTAATCTGCGGTCCTTCTGCCATAATAACGATGCGCTTCATATAATTCTCCATTTCACGAACATTACCTGGCCAATGGTAAGTCTCAATTGCAGTCAACGCTTCCTGACTAAAGCTCAGTGAATGACGTCCCTCTTTTTCGCAAAACTTATTCTTGAAATGATGCGCTAGCAGTACTGTATCCCCTACTCGCTTGCGAAGAGGAGGAATTTTAATGGGAATCTCACCCAACCGATAAAATAAATCTTCACGAAAACGACCTTCTTCAATCAGCTTCTTAAGATTTTGATGAGTTGCACAGACAACACGTACATCTACGGAAATTTCTTCTCGCCCTCCAATACGCTCAATCACTCGCTCCTGAAGAAAACGCAGTAATTTTGCCTGCAACGATATCGGTAAATCTCCTACTTCATCAAGAAAGAAAGTGCCTCCTTGAGCTAACTCAATTTTACCTGGTGCTTGCTTAACTGCCCCAGTGAAAGCCCCTTTCTCGTAACCAAACAACTCGCTCTCAAGCAGAGACTCAGGGATAGCAGCGCAATTTATTGCTATGAAACGTCCTTCTTTGCGAGCACTATGCTGATGAAGTGCTCTAGCCAGGACTTCTTTACCTGTGCCGCTTTCACCTAGTAACATAACTGTAGCATCTGAGGTCGCAACTTTTTCAATGTTACGACACATTTTAATCATGTCCGGATCACGCGTAATAATTCCAGAAATTGGAGAATCCAACTGAGAAAGTAGCAGATTGCGATTTTCACGTTGCAAGCCATACAAATAAAAGGCTCTATCAACAATTAAACTCAGCATCTTGGGATCATAAGGCTTTTGATGAAAGTCATACGCACCCAATTCAATTGCTTTTAAGGCATTCCTATGATCCTGATTACCTGTCAAAACGATTATTTTGGTATCTGGTGCAAGTGCAAGTATCTGTTGTAAGGTAGCTAATCCTTCAGAAGCACCGTCAGGATCTGGCGGCAAACCGAGATCCATGGTAACGACCGCAGGCTCATGTCGACGAACTTGTGCAAGTGCGCTTTCTCGGTCTGCAGCTACGGAAATATCATAATTATCGAAACTCCAGCGCAATTGTTTCTGCAACCCAAGATCATCTTCAATTATGAGTAATTTTTTCTGGCTACTACTTGCTTTCATCTTTTTGTATAACGTTTCGACATGTTCATTACCACCCAAAGAGCAATACGCGTGATATCAAATGAAGTTTATTAGCACTTATCAAAAAGAACGAAAAACTGAACTAGTGTTTAATTGCATTAATTCATTACAAGCTTTCTGAGGTTTATATCTATAAAAAACAACTGGTTAACTAAGATAATAAAATAACTTATTTTTGCAATTAAACACTAGATTCTATAAGAGAAAGAGCACAATTAATCTTAGAAAATAATAATCTTATTTTCCTGATATTTTTTGAGAAAGTGGCAAAATAATCGAGAAAGTTGTTCCTACTGATTCCTGACTAATAACATCAAGTTGCCCTCCGAGTTCGTTAATATATTCTTTACTCTCAAAAACACCGATACCCATACCAGCTGTTTTAGTAGACTCAAAAGGCTTAAATAGCTTTTTCTGAATAAATTGTTCGCTCATGCCATGCCCAGTATCTTCGATTTCTATCACAGCAGAATCATCTTTTTCTAAGAGTCGAACCCAAACTTGCCCATTCTTAGGAGTAGCTTCAATTGCATTCTGAATTAGATGACTAATCACTCTCTCAAGGCGAGAATAATCAGCTTTTACCATCAAACCTGAATTAGTAATTTCAAGCGTAGGCCTGGGCATATTGAAGGATTTTCTCTCCACGATTTGCTGTAATAATTGATCAACAGAAAGAATTTCCGATTTTTCAGATTGATTTTCAGTGCTTAATTTTTCAAGCAGCCGTTTCATTTTACTTACCGAAAAACTCACCGTTTCAACCATATCTTCCTGAAATTCAGGATTATCCTTATGCTTTTCAGCATTTGAAAGTAACAAAGATAATTGAAAAATTAGATTCTTGATATCATGCACGACAAAAGTTGACATACGATTGAAAGATTCAAATTGACGTGCAATTGAGAGTGCATTAGTAGCTTCGTATTGTGCTAAATAACTCGATGCCTGAGTACCCGCCACCCTTAATAAATCCCTAACTTCCCAATTTAAATTAATAGCACTCCTAGGTTCAATCAATACGATAAATCCCAGCAATTCCCGATGCAAAATTAATGGCACAATCAATCGAGATTTTGGAATGTCAGATAACCAATTTGGTAGCACCAAAGCTGAATATTTCCTTGGGTCGGAGTAAAATTCCCGTAAATCAATCACCCATGCTTTTTCTTCTAAAAATTTACAAAATTTGTTGTCAGCTTCGACAATTTCATTTTTTAGAAAAATGTTCCAGCCAGCAATCAAATGATATCTTCCATTTTCCTGTCTAAACCATAATCCACCTGCAGGACTTTCCACTAGTTGAGCAAGCGCTTTGATTGCACGCACTCTTAGTTCCAGTTCACCCTCTGAAAGAGTTCGTGTAAAACGTAACCATTCTTCACGGTAATCATAGTTAGAGCTATAAAAATGCTTGCTAATGAATACCTTAAGCCAAGAACGAGGGGTATCAGAAAATAGTAAAATTATAAGAAGCAGAACAGCGCCAAATAAAAAAGTGAGCTGTAAAATCCCTCCCCAAACCCCACCGGAAAGCCTGAGGTAGTAACCGACAGCCGCCATCACAAGTAAATATATGGCAGCACCCAGTAAGGTAGACGTATAGAACAAAACATGCCGTGATATGGAAATTCCTACAATCCACTTTGGATTACGGGCAACCGAGCGTGCGATCAAAGGAACAATCAAAGCGTTTATCCACCCTCGAGCAACCCATATATCAACATTTATTTTTCTAAACAATAGTGCATCGCTAAATAAGTAAAAATCATATACGAAAATACCCCCCATCCCCAGGCAGATAAATTTTATCCTCCAGCGTTGTTCAGATGACATGTTTCTGTAATATTGCTCAACGAGAACTATCCCAATTACGGCCATTATCACACCTGTAAAAAAGGTGCTGTAAGAAGTGGGTTGACCAAGTGGAGCAAATCCGACGCCATTATTTCTATCAAAAAAAATAGACAGTATGAAAAAAATAAGATAAAGCACCATTATGGTTGCTACGGCTGGCCTTATCCTCAGAGGAACAGAATTTTCTTTCCTCTGCTGAAAAGGATTCAGTAAAGCTATCAAGAATATAGACCAACTTGCATTGCGCAAAATTTCAAGAATTTTTACAAGAAAAGTTGATGAAAAACCCCAGGATAATTGGCCTGCGATAGCTGCAGCCCAAAAAGCAGAAACTATACAAACAATTGCCAGCAACGTCCCATACAAGTGTCCACGCCAATTCGCCAGCAAAAGGACAAATAAGAAAAAATAAGCCACAGCTGTTGTGGCATAGCTAACCGCAGTAATTGTTGCCCACATTATAGAAATAGTACTTGATTGTCATCTGCCACCTTTACCCAAAAGAACAACACCCACAGTGTTTATAAGTATGATGAGATCAAGAAATAAGCTGTGATTTTTTACGTAGTAGAGATCATATTGCAGCTTCTCGATTGCGTCTTCTACCGAAAAGGCATACGGATAACGTACTTGCGCCCATCCGGTCATTCCAGGTTTAATACTATGCCTAACATTGTAATAGGGCACCTCCCCAATAAGCATATCGACGAAATAAGGCCTTTCAGGGCGAGGTCCCACTAAACTCATTTCTCCTTTGAGCACATTAATAATCTGAGGGAGTTCATCTATCCTTAATTTCCGAATAATCTGCCCAATTTTAGTAACACGAAGATCGTCTGTTACCGCCCATTGCGGCTGACCACTTTTTTCCACATCGCTTTGCATACTGCGAAACTTAATTACCAGGAAGGTCTTCCCCCCTTTTCCCACTTTTTCCTGCCGATAGAAAACAGGTCTACCATCTTCCATTAAAATAAGAATGACCGTCAGTAACATGACTGGTAGTGTTACAATTAAAAGTAGTAGACTTGCAAGCAAATCAAAAATACGCTTAATCGTAGCTCTAAAAAAACTTTGATCAAAACCACCACCAAACACTAACCAACTTGGATAAAGTGAATCCATACGAATTTGACCACGCTCACGTTCAAAGAGAGTAGCAATATCCGTTACCTCAATACCATGCATCTTACATTCCAATAACTCCTGAATAGGAAATCCTCCTCCTCGCCGTTCCTGTGTTGCAATGATTATCTCGCTAACATCGTACTGATTAACCAGATATGGCAATGAGCTATGTTTTGACAATACTACCGAAGCAGGTACATGACGATCTTCCTCATAAAACGGAACAAAACCAACAATATCTATATTACGTAAAATTGAGTTATCTTCTGCTAAACTCAAAAGCTCTCCCGCCACACTTCCTGTTCCAAGCACTAGAGCACGTGACCGAAGAACTTCCAGATTAGGCCATCGGAAAAAGATCATACGTGTTATAAGAATTAATAATAACGCGAGTAATATCACTATCGCCAACAGCCCACGACCTAGATATAATTCCGGAAATAGATAAAAAATCAGAGTCATGATTGCAAAACCCATGGCTAATGATGGCATCAAACGCAATAATGTAGATTCAATATCCAGCCTTGAATCTTGCTGGTACATACCCATCGCAGCCATACAGGTAATCATTACAAAAATAAAAACAATGGCTCCCGGCAAGTAAGAAAGTAGCAAATCAATGAAAGAAATCTCCAAATAATGAAAACGAACACCGATCCCCAAGAAAAAAACAATCATTAGCAAGCATATCTCTATGCTAATAAGTAATATCGTAAATTTAGAAATGTAATGGTTATAAACACGGATCAAAATACTCTTCCTAATTAAAATAGTTTAAGTAAGATAAACTCAATATGCTTTCACTGTTCCTAATTCCACAATGCTACTTTAAATAAAAAAAATTAATCATTTCTCCAAAGGGTATATTTATTTGTATCTTTATTTTTATTGTTTCATTGCTCGAGGAGAATTAGGCTGCAGCCTTGAATCAAAGTTTCATGCCTATGATACTTTTTACCATTTGACAGAAGAAATTGCCCTCCGCAAGTAATGGCACATCAATTCGATAGTCCCGTGCTAACCTCTCGATCTAAATGAGGCAGGATTAAACCCGTTAGGGTTATTAAAATCACAATCAATGGAAAAATTATATGAAACTAAAATTTACCAAAATGCATGGGTTAGGTAATGATTTTGTGGTCATTGATGGCATCAACCAAACGATCCCACTTACCCCTGAAAACATTCGCTGGCTAGCCGATCGCCATTTTGGAATCGGCTGCGATCAAGTGTTGATAGTTGAAAAAGCAACCAGCAATGCAGATTTCTGTTACCGGATTTTTAATGCGGATGGCAGTGAGGTAGAACAATGCGGGAACGGTGCGCGCTGTTTTGTACGTTTTGTGCATGACCATGGTTTAACTAAAAAGAGAGAAATTTGTGTTGAAACAGCAGGCGGCTTAATCTTCCCCAGATTGGAAATAAACGGTGAAGTGACCGTCAATATGGGTATTCCTAGATTTGAACCTGCAGATATTCCCTTTTTAGTTGAGAAACGTGACCTGACATATACACTCAACGTCAATGATAAACAAATAGAAATTAGTGCTGTTTCCATGGGCAACCCCCATGCCGTTCAGATTGTACCCGATATCGAAGATGCCGCGGTATCGACAGATGGTAGACTGATGGAGTCGCATCCCCGCTTTCCTCAACGTGTCAATGCAGGTTTCATGCAAATCATCGACAGTCGTCACATTAAATTGCGAGTCTATGAACGCGGAGCGGGCGAAACACTTGCCTGCGGCACAGGTGCCTGCGCTGCAGTGGTCACGGGTATTGAACGCGGTCTACTGGCATCTAAAGTCAAAGTCAGTACCCATGGCGGTGATTTATGGGTACAGTGGGAAGGAAAAGATCAACCCGTGTTTATGACTGGTCCTGCAACCACAGTATTTGAAGGAGTGATCGAATTACCCCCTAATGAGCATCGAAATGAGAAATGAATTACTAATATAAAATAATGACGTAAAATGCATAAGATTTCGAGTCTGCTATCAGCCGAGTCACATTTCAACTAAATAATAAAATTTCTAAAACGAAATATCATAATTTCTTATCAGCATTTTATTACAAAGAAAGAAGCATCGTACGTTTAAGATTACTGATATATCTATTGCAGTTGCATTTATCAGCGCCATCAAACCCTCAGTCAAATAAAAATTAGGTAAAACAAAGAAATCAGTCTATGCGCACATTACTTACCTATATTATGGTTTTCCCCCGACGCAGCGCATTCGTACTGATTGCTCTATTATTAGCAGGGGTCGCCGAAGCGCTTAGCCTGACAGCGTTACTCCCGCTTCTTTCCGTCGCAGTGGGCGAGACAGATGAGTCCAGTATGGGTCAATTCATGGTTCAAAGCCTACAACGTATTGGTATTGAACCTACTATTGATATCATCTTGCTGATCATTGTTAGTGGTATGCTTATTAAGGGAGTGATCCTGCTTCTTACGAACCGAGAGGTAGGCTATACCGTTGCACATGTCGCAACTGCACTGCGCTTAAATCTCATTGAAGCGTTACTTGCCAGTCGCTGGCAATATTATCTACGTCAACCGGTTGGAGCACTAGCCAACTCGGTTGCTACAGAAGCTTATCGTGCGGCAAACGGTTTTGAGCATAGCGTCGATATACTTGCGTTATCCGTTGTGGCCCTCGTACATGTTATTGTTGCACTATTCATTTCCTGGCAGGCAACCATCGGCTCTCTCCTTATTGGAGTCATCTTGTTTATCGTACTGCATCGGTTGGTACGTGCGACTCGACGGGCAGGAACGAAGCAAACTCACTTACTGCGCCATTTATTGAGCTATTTATCCGATGTGTTAAGTTCGGTGAAATCCTTAAAGGCAATGGCACGGGACAATGTGGCTGATGCAATTTTACATGATCAATCGTGTAAACTAGAAAAAGCCACTCGCAAAGAAGTTATCAGCAGGGCTGCATTACTTGCGTTACAGGAACCCATACTCGCAACACTGACAGCAAGTGGTTTATATCTCGCTTTAGTTGTGTGGAATCTTTCTCTGCCAGAAGTGATGGTTATGGCTTTCTTGTTAACCCGTATGCTTGGTCTACTCAATAAAATACAACGCCGTTACCAGCAACTGACAGTTCAAGAAAGTGCTTATTGGGCGCTGCGCACAGCGTCTGAAGAGGCACAGGCTGCTGCTGAAAGAACAACCGGTACTTTGGCACCAACCCTTCAACAAGGTATCAGCCTTCGTCATATTGCCTTTGATTATGATCGGAAGTCTATTTTCAACGACCTCAATATTGATATACCGATTAAAACCTTTACTGCAGTAATCGGTTCTTCTGGTGTGGGTAAAAGTACTTTACTTGACCTGTTATGCGGACTTGCAGAAGCTAGGTCTGGCGAAATTCTCATAGATGGCGTTGCATTACATAATATTGATCTGCGACTGTGGCGACATTTAATCGGATATGTATCTCAGGATACAGTGCTACTCCATGACACAATACTCAACAATGTACTTGTGGGCGCACCTGCACTTAATTCTGCTGATGCGGAGCGGGCGCTACAACAGGCTGGCGCTTGGGATTTTGTCAGTACTTTTCCAGAAGGATTACAAACAATTGTAGGTGAGCGAGGGGGTATGCTTTCTGGTGGGCAGCGTCAGCGCATCGCGATTGCTCGAGCATTGGCTCATCAACCACTCCTGCTGCTGCTTGATGAGCCAACCAGTGCGCTCGACCCAGAAAGTGAAAAAACAATTTGTGAAACATTGCAAAAATTAGCGCGAGATTACACGATTGTCGCAGTATCCCATCAACCTGCAGTCATCAATGCTGCTGATCGTGTTTTTATTCTTTCCAATGGTCAAGCAGAACTATTAACCCATACACAAAGTAAAAATACTTACTAGCGTGGGACGATTAAACCAGGAAGTTTTTATCTCATCTGATCGCGGTTTCCAGGCTATTCCACTTCTAAATCAAACCTGATTTTGTCAGTTTCCCCTTGCCGTATTATTTATACTGCCTATGGTTCGCCTTTGCGTCATGTTTGACTTGGAAATGGAATTAGCTAAAACAGTTCGTTATTTCGGCAATACGTGCCTCACGTACCCTAGCATTGATCAACTTAGGCAAATCAGCCGGATCCACATCGCTGCGCTTGAGCTCAACAGCAATGGCACCTGCGTCAACACTTCTCGCGACGGTAAATGCTTTGATTAATCGTTCAAATTGCGGATAGGGCTTATCAGCATAGCCTGGGCGACCATGAAAATCACAAGCACAAGCCTCGAGAAATGCTACAAAACGATTTGGTTTACGATACGCATCCATTGCCTGCAACATATCGGCAATCGTTGCAGAACGTAGCTCCTCAGCGCGGTGCACATCCCCATGGAAGCGAGCAACAAGTAATGCTAAATCACGTTCTTCCTTAGGAATTCTAATACGCTCACTCAGATCTTTCACCAATGCTACGCTACGCATTTCGTGTCCAATATGCCGCGGCCATTCATCTGGAGGTGTTGTTCCCTTACCAAGATCGTGAGTAAGCGCAGCAAAACGAACAGCCAATGAATACCGACGTGATGCTGCATAATCAATAGCCATCATGACATGCACACCAGTATCAACCTCTGGATGAGACTGTACTGGCTGAGGAACACCGAATAACGCATCAACCTCAGGAATGATGCGTGACAACGCACTGCATTCACGCAGAACATAAAACATCCGGGAAGGGTGATGTTCCATCAGTCCACGTGCGATTTCCTGCCATACCCGCTCTGGCACGAGTGCTTCAGCTTCTCCGTTATGCACCATTTCTCTCATTAAATCTAGCGTCTCAGGGGCAATATGAAAACCAAAGCGTGCAGCAAAACGGGCAACGCGCAGCACCCGGACCGGATCTTCCACAAAAGCTGGACTGATATGACGTAACACACCCGCCTCAAGATCAGCAATTCCATTAAATGGATCGATAATATTTCCATTTTGATCCTTGGCAATTGCATTAATCGTCAGGTCACGCCGGACTAAATCTTCCTGTAATGTCACCTCTGGGGAAGCAAAGACCTCGAAACCCTTATAGCCACGTGAAATCTTGCGTTCTGTACGCGCTAATGCATACTGCTCTTGAGTTTGAGGATGAAGAAAAACTGGAAAATCTTTACCGACAGGGCGGAAACCAAGCCGTACCATTTCTTCCGGATTAGAACCCACAACAACATAATCATGATCTTTTACCGGCAGTCCCAGCAATTCATCACGTACTGAACCACCTACTCGATAAATCTTCATAAAAAGAACGATTATTGCTTAGGAGAAACGGTTCCTAAGCGTTGCGTTAATGTGGGTATAGGCTGGTGACCAAAGTTATTCGCATAATACATTGAATTATTTAAGACTACTTTGACATAATCACGCGTTTCGTTGAAAGGAATAGTCTCAGCATAAATTGCCCCTTCCAATGGTCTCATATCATCGCGCCACTGCTTGGCCCTACCAGGTCCTGCGTTGTAAGCAGCTGCAGCCAATAGCGGTTGATTATTAAATAAAGTTAATACATGCTTTAAATAATAAGTCCCTAACCGGAGATTGGTATTGATATCAGTAACAAGATGATTGTGAAAATTCTGCATACCCAATTTTCCTGCAACCCATTTTGCAGTGGCCGGCATTAACTGCATTAAACCCATGGCGCCAGCACTCGATTTGATATCAGCGATAAAGCGGCTTTCCTGGCGGATCAGACCATATACAAATGCTTCATCAAGCTCTTGATATCGCAATACTTCCCTCATCTGCTCACGGTAGGGTGCAAGGTAACGCAAATTGAAGTTATGCTGCGATACAGTCTGGATAGCTGTATTGATCGCACGATCATATAAACCATGGCGATAGGCTACCTCTGCAGCAGCCAACAATTGCTCGTCATTAAAATTACGGATTGTCCAAACCCACTCACGATTTGCTTCCACGCGCAGATTGAGCTGGTACAGCGCAAGTGCACGCTGAATTCCAGGCACCCGCTGCATATCACTGATTTCTTGCATGCTGGATTGATAATTAGCAGCTGGTTCACTAAACATAACCCCCAACTCTTCTTTTGCCATCTGCCCATAATAGCTATGCTCATGGCTAAGCGGTGCAAGAATTTCATTAGCCGCGACTAGTTCGCCTTTAGTTTTTAACGACCGCGCCTTCCAGTAGCGCCATACATCAGCTTGCTGCATAGCAGAAGGCATACTCTCTATACATTGCATAACGAGATCCCATTTTCCCTCTCGAAGTGCAACCCGAGCTTTCCAGGCAAGTTTAGCCTCTGTAAGGGGGTAAACCCGCTTGCTGTTTGCAGCATCCAGAAACCAACCCAGGGCCCGTGGATCTTGCTTAAGGGCTGCCCGGTATGCCAGAGTACTCAAAAAATAGGATTGATCGGATTCTGGAAACTGCTTGTGTATTTTGTGCCAGCGCGCATAAGCCTGATTCGTCCCGCTACGCAGTAGCTGGGAGAGAGCAAACAATGCAATTTCACGATCAACCCGGGATCTAAAGTCATGCTGGTATTTCTCCAGATAATGTTGCGGATCTCTGGCTATTTCCTTGAGTCTCTGCTCGTTTAGTACTTGGTTAACTGGCAAATAGCGGCTAATATGCCTTGCTACTCTCGTATTCCCTGCCTCTAGTGCTAATCTGATTCGAGACCAAATATCTTCCGACGATATTTGCCCTGTAGTAACCAATATATTGAATATGGAAGTACAGCTATCAGGCATATCACGCTCAGTAAACCAAAGTAATCGGGCTTGATCCGATGCTTCTCTATCTCTCGCAGCTAAACGCTGCTGTAGAGAGTAACAGATGAGATCATCATCTTTATTGTTCAACTTTGGATATTCTTCCGCAAACAATGCCCAGTGTTGCTTTTTTCCAAGAATTCTTAACCAGTCTCCACGCAATCTATCTGCAACAAGGCTATCGTGGTGACGCGCAAGAAATGCTCTAATTGTGCCAATATCAGTTGTTCCCAGATATAAACGCAATTGATAGTATTCTACATACGGTGCAAGCACATGATTCTGCAAGTTTCTTGCGTAAAATGTTACACGTGTGGCATCCCCTGTCCTGAAAGCCTCTCGCATCGCCAAAAAATCTTCCCCTTGACCAGCTACAAGCGATTTCATGGAACAGATCAGAAATAAACTGAATAAAAATTTTCTCATGCCAGAATTATTAGCTTTTGAATCCAAAATACAAAAGAGCACGAATCATTGAGAATCAAGGCTTTGTCAGTTAGATTTGGATTATCGCAATACCTTATTGCGATAATCCATAGACTAGAAACAACATAGCTTTATTGCTACTAAAATAATCAAATTTCTAGTATCTCAATTCCTCAAATGACTCCTTGAGCCAGCATTGCATCAGCTACTTTAACGAAACCAGCTACATTAGCACCATCAACATAATTGATACGACCATCATCCCGCTCGCCGTATTGCAAACACGCTTGGTGGATAGCTCTCATAATCTCCTGTAACCGTGCATCGACTTCCTCATGTGACCAGAAAAGTCGCATTGCCTGTTGACTCATTTCCAGGCCAGATGTAGCCACCCCTCCCGCATTACTTGCTTTACCTGGTGCAAATAAAACTTTAGCATGCTCGAAACGCTTCACAGCACCAGCGGTACAAGGCATATTTGCACCTTCTGCTACACAGATCACACCATTTTTAATCAAAAATGCCGCGTCGTCTTCACTGATTTCATTCTGTGTCGCACACGGCAAGGCAACATCTACAGGCACATGCCATGGTTTTTCTCCTGGAAGAAACTTAGCTCCTATTCTCTCAGCATACTCGTTCACACGGCCATAAAGAACATTTTTTACTTCTGACAGGATAGCGAGCTTTTCAGGTGTGAACCCTGCCTCATCAACCACTGTTCCACTCGAATCTGAAATAGTCACTACTTTTGCACCAAAGGTCATTGCCTTTTCTACTGCATATTGCGCTACATTACCTGACCCTGACACGGCAACGCGAAGACCATCTAATGATTGACCGACGTATCTAAGCATTTCATCAACAAAATAAACTGTACCATAACCTGTAGCTTCTGGGCGAACCAATGAGCCGCCAAAACTGATTCCTTTACCAGTAAACACACAATCTGAATGATTAGTCAATTTTTTAACCATGCCTGCCATGTAACCAACTTCTCGACCACCAACACCGATATCGCCTGCAGGAACATCCGTATCAGCACCAATGTGACGAAATAGTTCGCTCACAAAAGCCTGACAAAAACGCATGATTTCACCGGGACTTCTCCCTTTAGGATCGAAATCTGAGCCCCCTTTACCGCCTCCCATGGGTAAAGTCGTCAAAGCATTCTTAAACGTTTGTTCAAACGCTAAAAACTTGAGAATGGATAGATTGACTGAGGGATGGAAACGAATACCCCCTTTATATGGACCAATCGCTGAGTTATGTTGTATACGGTAACCACGATTAACTCTTACTTCACCGCTATCATCGACCCAGGAAACACGGAATATAATTATGCGTTCTGACTCTACAATTCTATCCAGTAAGCCATGTTCAGCATAACGGGGATTGCGGGTAATAAAAGGCCATAAACTCTCAATAACCTCAGTAACAGCTTGCATGTACTCCGGTTGACCAGGGTTACGTTCAGAAACATAATTCCTGAATTCCTCAATACTCTTATACTTCATCCTACATTTTCTCCTCTAAAATTAAATAAATAACCATTCCATTTATACGCATTCTGCCATCAATCCAAATATTCCACTGATTTTTTATTCGATTGCAAATCTTTTATATATGAAGAAAACGATACTTTGTTTGCTTGCCGACAAAGTACAAATTAAACCATTCAATGATATAAATGGCATACGAATAAGCTTTTTTACTTAACCCTTACTTAAACATAAAATACTAAGCAAAAAAACGGATTGGTAGGAATTTTTTGTAGAAAAAAGCGCAAGATGATAATGTATGGCTATATGATACTGACTCCTTGCAGGAAAGAGCCTTCCAATCTTTTACTATTCCAGCATTCCAGTTCGAACTGAACAGTTTGCACACCATAACTAGGTGCTGCGCTCGTCCAGGCTAGCAAAAATCCAGAATCATTTTTAACCAGCTGTGGAATACCGCTATCCCGCCCTGGGCTGATGTCAATCAACTGTTTTATCGGTCCCATCGTTCCATCTGTAAATATTTTACGTGCAACAAGACTTGCTTTTCTGGTCACGCTATTCATTGCAGCTAACCACATGACCAGTGCCGTGTGATTATTTAACCATTCAACCCTTATTCTGCCGGAAGGTTTGGCATCGTCCACCTCAAAGTATTGATCAAACTGCAATGTGTTGCCGCTGGAAAATGCAGCACGCACTCGTGGACGACTTCCCTCCGCAGTAAACCAGCTTGCTACAATATGATCTCTACGGGCTGCTAATGCCGGACCATTAACCGGGCATCCATCAATCGACCAACCTTCCTGGCTAAGTGCTGAAGGGGATGTCCATTTGCCTTGAATCAGACGGGCAATATGGTGATCACGAACCACATGGTCACGCCGACCACGTCCTACGTCATTCGGCAAATAGCAATAAGCGGATATCGATACAACCTATTTTAAACAATCATCTGCTAAAAGTACTTGTATCCCCATAGAAGGTTGATAGATTTCAACTATCTTGTAGCGAGATTGCGCTCCCTGCTTGAGGGACACCTGCCGCAATGGTACCTGGAAACGTTCAGCAAGAAATTTTAATAACGCTTTATTTGCCTTACCTTCAACAGCTGGGGCGGAAAGTTTTATTTTAAGCGCATCACCGTGCAACCCGACCGATTCGGTATGCTTTGCGCCCGGTTGAATATAAAGCCTTAAAATAAGATTGTGATTGCCATCACATTGATACCAGCTCATCTGAACATGACTGAGATTTCCTGTTGCACACCTGCCACAATCATTAATAGCAACTGCACCACGATAATGGCGAACAAAGGTGACAGATCAACATTGGCGACAGGGGGGAAACGGCGTTGGAAAACCCCTAAAATTGGTCGAGTAAAACTATCAAGTATCGGTGCTAATGGACTGTAGGGATTAATCCAGGAAAGTACTGCTTGGACAATAATCATGATCATAACAATGTACAACGTCATTCTAACAAGTTCGACCAATGCCAGTAGCCCAAATCCTATGAATATGCTTACAGCGGATGAATCGAGCGCATACCCCTGCAAAATACTCACTCCCACCAAGATAATAAATTGGGCAAGCCAAGCCAGCACCAATGTGGAAAGATCAAAACCCCTCCAAGAGGGAATTATCCGACGCACCGGCCGAACGATAAAGTTGGTAATGGCAACAAGAAATTTTGATAATGGATTATAGTAAGGCGCACGCAACAATTGCATATAGAAACGTAGCAGTAACGCAAGGGAAAATAGGCCAAGTACGGTATCTAAAAGAAATATTAATATTTGACTGGACATCAATTGCTCCCTGAAGATTTTGGTACTAGAAGTTAAAGGCTATTTGCTACCCAATTCATCACCCATTTGCTGAGCACGCTTGAAGGCTACATGAATTGCACGCACAATTGCATTTTTAATATCATCCTGCTCCATCTTTAGTAGTGCCTGCTCAGTCGTCCCACCTTTCGAAGTTACCCGAGATCGTAAGATACCAACATCTTCTTCACTCTGACTTGCCAGTTGCACCGCACCTAAAAAGGTTTGCAAAGTTAGTTGTTTTGCTTGCTCTATACTCAGACCTAATTCCACACCAGCCTGTAACATCGCCTCAATAAAATAGAAAATATAAGCAGGACCACTCCCTGAAATAGCAGTCACGGCGTCCAATAGCGTTTCCTGCTCCACCCACAATACCGATCCCACCGCATTTAGAATGGAGGTAGCATTTTCCTTCTGTTGATTAGTCACGGTAGGTAACGCATACAGGCCAGTGACTCCAGCACGAATCAAGGAAGGAGTATTGGGCATGGCCCGTACTATATAGCTATAACTGCCTAGCCAGCGAGATAAATCTGACGTACGAATGCCGGCCGCGATAGAAATAACCAACTGACCAGTGAGTAAGGGAGCGAGTTGCTCTGCTACGGTAAAAAGCTGCTGTGGCTTAACTGCCAAAATGATAACATCGCGATCGATAATACCTGCTGCAAGCTCAGTCCCAGTTGTTACTCCAAATTGATGTTTGATTTTGTCCCGATTTTCTGGATTTATTTCTACAACATGTATTTGTGCTCTAGGATAGTCTTGCTGCAATAGTCCACCGATCAAAGCGCTGGCCATATTGCCGCCACCAACAAACGTAATATTCATATTATTCCCAAACTCATATTTTTCTAAGCAAGCAATTACTCGTATTTAGCTTGTTTTAATAAATCAGCGCCAATAACATTCTCAGGTTATATCTCGTTGCTTTGGCTTAAGTAACCGTCTTAGCGCTTGAATATGTTTATGATTATCGTGAGCACGATGCTCACGATAATCATGGAAGTAATAGGTATAAAAACCTTTACTCGCTCTGTTTCTATCCTGATATCGCCGGGCAATTTACCAAACCAGCTTAATAACCAGGGAGCCACATGCAATATTGCGCCCAGAATAAGCAGTATTACACCAGCAATCATGATCCACCGTGCCATAAAATCCATACCTAAAATAACGTTCGTGTTAGAAAGGTTAGAAATAACTTACTGGCAGACTTTATAAATAAACAATAAGCTCACTTTTGACATTTTGGGCAATAAAAACTTGAACGCTGCCCTTGCTTAATCTGTTCAATCATACTGCCACATATTCGACATGGCTGGTTTGCCCGGCCATATACCCAATATTGCTGCTGGAAATAGCCCGGACTACCATCGCACTTAACAAAATCTCTTAAGCTGCTGCCGCCAGCTTCTATTGCTGCATTAAGAGTTGCCTTGATGGAGCAAACTAATTTCTCATATTGATTCAGACCAATTTTACCGGCCAGTGTTCTGGGATGTATACCGGCACGAAATAATGCCTCATTAGCATAGATATTACCAATACCCACCACAATCCGATTGTTCATAAGTACTTCCTTAATACTGCTGATACGATGCCGTGTCCTCTCATATAAGCTTTTCCCATCAAAGGATGAACACAATGGTTCAGCACCGAGTCGCGCCAGCAATGGATACTGCATGACATCTCCTGTACTCCACAGAATTGCTCCAAAACGACGAGGATCTCTGAAACGAAGAATTACACCATTGGTAAGTTCCAGATCAAAATGATCATGTTTCTCTGAGGGAACTCGAGCAAATACTAAGCGCAAGCTTCCAGACATGCCCAAATGCACAATCAATGTCCCTTTGTTGCAAATGAACAGGAGATATTTTGCACGTCGTACTATTGCGGTTATTTCCTGCCCCACCAGAATCTCTTCAAGATTACTCTGAATCGGCCAACGTAAACGAGGATTTCTAACTGTAGCGTGCGCGATACGCTGATTTAACAAATAAGGTTCAATACCTCGCCGGGTGACTTCGACTTCAGGTAATTCCGGCATTATTCAGCAAAGACTGCTTGTTCCTTATTAATCGAAAAGGGATCCAGTAATCGCTTACCGATACTACTCGGAAAATGGTAGCGTATACCTTCGTCTTCGCGCAGTAAGGTTAGCTCAGATTCATTCTGCTCAGCGATCAACTTAATCTTTCTTCCATCTCGCAGCATAATACTGATTTCTTCTCCATCCGTATCTGCTTTACCAGAATCCAGTGTCAAATAGGTTGCTTGAGCCAATTGCCAATCCTGAATCCATTGATTCAACTCATCCTGACTTAAGGCTTGTTCCTGATGCTGCGAACTCACTTGCCAATGCTCCCCATGCTTCAAATGAATATGCATCAATACAAACTCGACTGGAATCTCATCTTCCGCAAATAATCTCGAATCTAACAAATCGATGGGTAATACTGGCAGCGTAGCTGCGTAGTGTGGTGAAATCAGAAATACCTGCTGCTTAATTGCTACATATTGCTCGTTGGTAATAGGTGCCAGGTCACCAAAATTGAACGATTCTTGATCAACTTGCAACTCAATAACTGGTGATGCCAGACCATAGTGACTCAAATTCGTCGATGGTAAAAGATGCTGGCTTGTCGCAGATAGAATTTCGAGAATGCGTTCAACTTTTACTCCATTCACTCTGCCTTGCACAGGCTTTCTCATCTGCCAGCGATTATCAGATCGACTCAATTCAATCAAGGTACCTTGTCTTGCGACACGGATATGCTGCACTGCTTCCGCAGAGAGCGATGAAATTTTATAGGATACCTCTTCCTGCAATGAAGGTTTGATATAGAGAAACGTTGCAAGCGCAACGACTGTGGCAAACATAATCAAATTAAGCCAGGAATGGGAATGCATGGTATTACCTTCTCCTCCGATACCACCAAATAATTAATCCGCTCATTAGGAATAGTAAAGGAAGGACAATGAGAAAGCTAATTACGATCACGGTTAATGCAGACTCGTCTAACATTAATTGACTATCGATGGCTGCCCGAGGTTGAATGGTAATCAAATCCTCATCACCTGCAAGCCAATTAACTAGATTAATTCCAAAATCAATATTACCGCCATTCCCAAGATAGGCATTTGCAAGAAAATGCCCACTTCCGACAATAACGATACGTTGCTCGCGATCATCGATAGTACGATTCAGTGCTACCGCCACGCTAACCGGACCTGCCACATCATCAGTTTCATTAAAAGTAGCCTCATCATTCAACTCTCCAGTCTCCACCCATCCTTCTGGCGCCACCTCAACCAATGAAACACCATACCATTCCTCGTTTTCATTGAAAATAATCTGCCGTGCAAAAGGAAATACCGTAATGAAATCAAAATTTTCAGTAATAACATGCTGGCCATAAATTGTTCCCAATGCAAATGTGACAGGCACCCTCAATCGTTTAGCCTGTGGATCAACCACCACACCGGGTGTAAAAGTCAAACCTAATTTTTCGGCTAGCGGTAACAGGCCGTATAGTGATCCCTGATCTACCAACCATAACAAATTGCCGCCATGCTCAATGTAATCAAGCAGTTTATCCACTTCACCAGCCAGTAAATCAGTTTGTGGGGAAGCGATGATGAGCGCACTTATGTTGGATGGAATTTCCAGTGTACTGGCAAGATTAAGCGCTTCGCCTTTAAAGCCAGCTTCTGCCAATTTTTTGCCAAAGTCTCCCATATCACGATTGGCAATGCCATCTAGCTTACGTTCACCATGACCTGAAAGCATCATTAATTGCCTTTGGTCAGATCGAGCCAATCGCATCAATGCATTGGTAAATGTTTGCTCATTAATAGTCGTAATATGTTCACTTCGATCATTCAAGGATATCACCATCTCACCATTCATTCTCACGCCCACTTCTTGAGCAAGATGAGGCTGCTCAACTGGATCAACAAAGTTAAGTACAAGATCAGGTTTTATTCTTTGGTAGGCAACTACAAAATCGCTGATAATTTTTCTGATATCGCCTAGCTGAGGATCCTGGTTAGTGGCATAAACCGTGACATTCACTGGGCCATTGAGTTTTCGCAACACCTCCAGGCTTGCCTCACTCAAGCTATTACGACTATTCTGACTGATATCCCATTGCGTACGAAACTCAAACGCTAGATAACCCAGCATACCAGCCAGTATCAAGAGCAGTACAACAAATAGCCCATTCTGCAGCAGCAGATGGAGTCGCAATTTTCTATTAACTGTAATCATTCAGATCATGCACCAAAAAATACTGGCAACCCAGACTCACCCATGAAGCCGTTCTCCATCCAGACGACGAATAGTCAATATGAGGAAAGTAACGGTAAAAAGAACCAAAAAAACGAGACTGAATGAATCAATCAAACCACGATTGAAGCTTTCATAATGCCTGAGCAATGAAAAATTCTGTATAACACTACTTGCATCACTTGCCACAATATCCGCTATCCATAAAGCTAGCAATACACCTAATGTCCCTACCGCGGCAATTGCTGGATGGGAAGTCAAGCTGGATATATATAGTCCAACAGAAACAAAACAGGCAGTCAGCAGTAATAAACCGATGGCATTGCTTAATAGTAAGCCAAGATCCATTGTTCCCCCAATGAGTAAAGAAAGGGACAACATCACAGCAAGTAGCGTAACTAATAAAAAGAATATCAATAGCCCTAGGAATTTACCCAGCACAATAGCCGTCATGGAAATCGGCGCAGAAATTAACAAGGTCATAGTGTGATTACGCCACTCTTCTGCCATTAGGCGCATCGTAAATAAGGGTGTTGCCATTAACAATACCAATGATGCCACCGCAAATACCGGCACTATGATAACTTCTGTCGCCCCAGGCGGATTGGCAATCTGCATGAATTGTGATTGCAGCTCTAAAAAAGCATCGAGTCGCCCCAAAAAAATCCAAGTTAACATTAACTGGATCAGCGCAAGAAAGGTCCAGGCCAGTGGCGAAACAAACAGTAATTTCAATTCCTTCCTGGCAATCGTCAAAATCATCTTATTAATTTCCAGTATTTTCGTTTCTTAGAGTAAATTGCTCAAAAATTCGCTCAAGGCTGAGATTCTTTTGTTTAAGTTCTGCTAGCGCAGCATTAAATACCATAATGCCCTGATTCATGATTTGCACTCGATCGCATACACTTTCGAGTTCCGACAGTATATGAGTGGAAAGAAGAACACTGGAAGATTTACCAAGTTCACGAATTAGAATACGAATTTCTCGTATCTGATTGGGATCTAACCCTACAGAGGGTTCATCAAGAATGATAACCTCAGGCTGATGAATAATCGCCTGCGCAATTCCTACACGTTGTTGATAACCCTTGGATAATGTACTGATCAGTCGCTTCCCTATATTACTGAGTCCGCAGCGTTGTTTGACCTCAGTCAATACAGAATCGATTCTTGATAAATCGATATGGTGCAATCTAGCAGCAAATTGGAGATATTCATCCACTGTCAATTCTTTATACAATGGTGGATTTTCAGGCAAATAACCAATATGGCGTTTGGCCTCACGAGGATTTTTAAGCAAATCAATACCACAGATTTGCACACTACCACTTGTTGGCGCTAAGTTACCAGTTAGCATCTGCATGGTCGTGCTTTTTCCCGCACCATTAGGACCCAACAAGCCCAATACCTCGCCTCGCTTTAATTCCAGATCAACTCTGTGCACGGCAATATGCTTACCAAAACTACGACTCAGGTTATAAGCAGAAATAGTCACATTGGGGAAATCATTCACTGGCACACTCGGTTTCAAAGTTCGTTAACGAATAGATAGATGAGCCGCTCATGCCCCATCCTGTAACAACAGTAGGTTAATAAGCATCTCTTGATTCTTCAGAATCAAATAAAACATTTTATAGGTATCTCGATGTCATCGAAAAATAGGCGAGACGTTATCATCAATTATTCTGAGTACGATTTAAATTCCAGCTATAGAACATTCTATTTAGAAACTGTCTAAAATAATATTGTATCGACTTATTCTATCAGGTCAGTTCAATTGATTGCCACAGTGTTGCATAATAGCAACAAACTGGTTTGACAAAAATAAAAAGCTGGACTCATAATCCGCTCAAGTAGCGCATTAATTATCAATTTTTTGATGAGTGTCACGAGATCGCATCAGCAACAAATGATTTTGTGGGGTTATTTTTGAGTGAAGCAAAATTATCAAAAGGACAATAGCATGAAAAAGATAACGTCGACCAGAAAATACCTAATAGAAGCAGTCGTTTTATCACTATTCTTACTTTCAACAATGGCTTTTGCTGAAACACGTTATAAACAAGGCGAAAGCGATGCAAACAAAGCAGAAGCTTATAATACAGATGATCGTGGAGTCGTAACCCGAAATTCTACAGGCTTATGCTGGCGTACAGGCTACTGGACACCAGCCATGGCAGTTTATGAATGTGATCCAGATTTAGTCAAAAAACCAGAAGAAAAGGTTGCTGCAAAACCAGTAGCACCAGCTCCCGTACCTGCTCTAACCGAGCCAGAAAAAATCTCCTTTTCTGCGGATGCACTATTTGATTTTGACAAAGCTGTCCTTAAACCTGAAGGAAAGGAATCTCTGGATATCTTTGCAAGTAAACTAAGAGGTATTAAATACGACCTCATCATTGCTGTTGGCTATGCTGACCGTATTGGCTCGGAAGACTATAATAAAAACCTTTCCATGAGACGTGCTGAAGCAGTCAAGCATTACCTGGTAACTTCCAATGGAATTAGTCCAGATCGTATTTTTACGGATGGTAAAGGAGAAGCTAATCCGGTAACAGGCGGAAGTTGCATAGGTGAGAAAAAAACCAAGGGGCTGATTGATTGCTTGGCACCTGATCGCCGGGTAGAAATTGAAGTAGCAGGCACACGAGAAGGTCACTAAGATTAGTTTCTACGTTCCATTCAAATTCAAGATAAAAAGCCCTGCACAATGTGTGCAGGGCTTTTTTTTAAAATGCAATAAAAATGACCAGTCCTGTAACCGTTGATACAATCATTGAAGCGCATTGGATCATTCCAGTCGAACCAGAAAAAACTGTTTTGATCGATCATGCCATAGTGATTGACGATGGTATTATCAAAGCTATCCTACCAAGTTCACAGGCACGAATACAATTTACTTCTCTTAATCATATTGCTCTTAATCGTCATGTGATCATTCCAGGCTTAATCAATTTGCACACGCATGCAGCTATGACATTGCTGCGTGGCTTAGCTGATGATTTGCCTCTAATGGAATGGCTCAATCATCATATCTGGCCAACAGAAAAACAATTTGTTGATGCAAATTTTGTGATGGATGGGGTAAAGCTAGCTTGTGCTGAAATGCTTAAAGGAGGGATTACTTGTTTTAATGACATGTACTATTTTCCGGAAGTTACTGCTAAGGCTGTCATTGAAACCGGTATGCGGGCAGCTATTGGATTAATTGTCATTGATTTTCCTTCTTCCTATGCCAGTGATGCTGATGATTATCTGGCTAAAGGGCTGGCACTGCGTGACCAGTATCCTCAGCACCCACAGCTATCGTTCTGTTTGGCACCCCATGCACCTTATACCGTCAATGATAGAGTCTTAGCCAATATCATGACCTACGCTGATCAGCTCGATTTACCTGTGCATATTCACCTGCATGAAACTCATGATGAAATTACGCACAGCCTAAATACCTGCGGGCTTCGTCCGCTTGCACGTTTACACCAACTTGGCTTGCTTGGCCCCAAGCTAATTGCAGTGCATATGGTGCATTTGATCGAAAAAGAAATTAAGCTACTCAAACAACAAAATTGCAATGTTGCACATTGCCCTTCTTCCAATCTTAAACTAGCGAGCGGATTTGCTCCGGTTACTGATTTATTAGCCCATGGAATCAATGTCGGTGTTGGTACAGATGGCGCCGCCAGTAACAATCGCCTTGACATGTTTGAAGAAATGCGACTTACCGCTTTGCTTGCCAAGGCCAGTAGTCACAAGGCAGAGACGCTTCCTGCTCATCAGGCGCTACGCATGGCTACTCTGAACGGCGCCATTGCATTGGGGCTCGATAAAATCACGGGCTCTTTATCGATTGGCAAAGCTGCAGATATCACCGCCGTTGATTTCTCCGGACTAACGCTCTCCTCTTGTTTTGATCCTGTTTCACATCTTGTTTATGTCGCTGGCCAAGAACATGTTAGCCACGTCTGGGTCAATGGCAAGCTATTGCTGGATGACGGAGAACTTGTTACTCTGAACGAAAAGGAATTGATCAATCGAGCAATACAATGGCAGAAACGCCTCAATAGCTAAAATATAGGATAAAAAAAATCGCATGGAAAATGATAGTATCAATGCAGATCCGATAGAACTGGAGAAATTCAGCCAGCTTGCCCATCGTTGGTGGGATCCTAATAGCGAATTTAAACCACTGCATGACATTAATCCATTACGACTGGATTACATCGATCAATTAAGTGGAGGGTTGAAAGGAAAAACTGTGGTAGATGTTGGCTGTGGTGGCGGCATATTGTCTGAAGCAATGGCTGCACGCGGAGCAAACACGACTGGTATCGATTTGAGCGATAAAGCACTGAAAGTCGCTAAACTCCATTTGCTCGAAAGTGGACAGCAGGTTAATTATCGAAAAATTACTGTCGAGATGCTTGCCAAAGAGCAACCACACCATTTTGATATCGTCACTTGTATGGAAATGCTGGAGCATGTACCTGATCCTGCCAGCGTAATACGAGCATGCGCTCACCTAACTAAACCTGATGGCTGGGTCTTTTTTTCGACTATCAATCGTAACCCGAAATCCTATCTCTTTGCCATTCTTGGCGCCGAATACATCCTTAAACTATTACCAAAAGGCACTCACGAATACGCAAAATTTCTCAAACCCTCTGAGATTGCGCGCATGGCGCGAACTGCAGGATTAAACGAAGCCAGAATTATTGGTATGACCTACAACCCCATTACTAAAGTTTATGCACTTGAAGCCGATACGAGTGTCAACTATATCATGGCATTCCGAGCTTAAAAGTTGATAAATGATTGAGGCAATTCTTTTCGATTTTGATGGCACCATTGCCGATACTGCGCCTGATCTGGGTCATGCACTCAATCGGCAACGCATAGCAAGGGGATTATCTCCTTTGCCCATTACACTTATTCGCCGTCAAGCATCGGCTGGATCACGTGGATTACTGCATCTCGGCTTCAATCTCACGCCAACTGACTCAGAGTATGAAATGATGCGCGATGAGTTTCTCCGCTTTTACGCCGAACGTTTATGTCACGATACCTGTTTATTTCCAGGTATGACCAACGTGCTGGATCAACTGGATATTCGAAATCTGCCTTGGGGAATCGTGACCAACAAACCTGCTCGCTTCACTCAACCCCTCGTGCAGGCATTAGGGCTACATCACAGGGCAGCCTGCATTATTAGTGGCGATGAGACGACTAATACCAAGCCCCATCCGGAACCACTGCTTACTGCATGTCACCAAATTAATGTTTCCCCACAGAATTGTATTTATCTCGGTGACGACATTCGTGATGTTAAGGCCAGTGTGGCTGCTGGAATAAAACCAATTGTTGCCCGCTATGGTTATCTGGGCAACGATGCGCCACCCGAATCCTGGGGTGCAGATCATCTCATTGATCATCCTGAAGATTTGCTCAAATATATTTAGGGCATTTTGTTAGAATCAATTCAAAGATTCTGTTAGAATCATATACTTGAACTGAACTTTTTCGTATCAACACAATCTTATTATTTAGTATAAATTATCTTGGGGGCGATTCGGCTTCGACGTGGGTTGCAAAGCAGTGCAGGGCATACCGAGGATCAGTTACCTCGTAAATACATCTGAAAAAAAATAGTCGCAAACGACGAAAATTACGCTTTAGCCGCTTAATCCGGCTGAACTCCACACCGGTGGGCCTCAACGCCGGGTCTGGCAACAGGCAGTGGAGTCACTAACGAGGATCGTATTTTGTAGGGTTACTTTGCAAAGTACTAAAAAATAGGTAACTCGCCTTTCATCAGCCTGCCGGTTGGCGGATGACAGGTTAAATCAAATAAACTTGGCTAAGTATGTAGAACTGTCTGTAGAGGGCTTGCGGACGCGGGTTCAATTCCCGCCGCCTCCACCAACACCAAAAACCAACCCTTCATACGGTTGGTTTTTTTTCGCCTACTCTCGCGTGTTCGCGGGGATTCTTGAGGGTTCTTGCGGACTTCGAGGTTTCAAGAAATCCCACAGATACGCTCATTTTTTCTCTCTTCGCGCCATTATTCTCTCCACCTCTGCCCGTCATACAAGTGCGAAGTCCGCAAGTTCTAATTTTTTTGATTATAAAAATCAAATAATTACGCTCGGACTAATCAAACGGTTGATTTTCAGCATTGGTAGGCGGAGGAAACCTTCTAGATTCACAGAGTGGATAATGGAACTCTGGGCCACGTCAACTAAGGCAACTTCTCACACATACAGATTATGCCTCTACCACTGTTTGTAGCGCAATGATAGCCATGCCCATCAGCGCGACACAGGCTCCCGCTACGTCCCAGCGCGTCAGAGCCACCCCCTCCACGAAGTGAAGCCACACTAAAGCAACGGTAATATACATCCCACCGTAGGCTGCATAGGTGCGCCCCGCCGCAGTCGGATGCAGGGTCAGCAGCCACGCAAACAACGCCAGCGAAAGAGCAGCCGGAATCAGCAACCATGCCGACTTATTCTGCTTAAGAACTAGCCAAGGCAGATAACAGCCCAAGATCTCAGCCACGGCAGTAACAGCGAACAATAACGATATTCTTAAAAATTCCACAATCATGCTTTCTATAAGATGGCGGCTAATACACAGCGCACTCTCCCGAGCATGGTACAGCATCGGCCAACATAATCCTTAAGCACGCGTTCGATATGCGTGCGGACAGAGAGGTCTTGCTGATTATATAAGAGCTGTTTATTCTTTTTAATTTTTTCATAATCGCGCCAGTTGCGGTGAATTGGAATAGTAGAGATTTTCCCCAAACAGGACGCAGTTGCGGAGGGTAAGTTTGGCAACATGCTTGTCTTATCATTTGCCGAGCACTCATGACCGCTTGATCCAGATTCACTCGATGATATAAGGAAAGCTAACGCTCAAAAGATACAACCCACCTTCTGTTAATGTCGAGCCATATGAATGTTCTTTCAACGATACTCCGTTTTGGCAGAATAACGAACCCTTTGGTCTGGATTTGAATGTCTGAAGATTTCAATAGGAAAATGTTATTCCTTCTCGCTCAACGCTACAGGTACACTGGCTGACGAGCCAACTCGACAAAGGCAGTTAAGTAATCAATCCCGGCGTCTGTTTCTCGTATACCTAGAAAAATCTGTTTGGTGATACCCTGCTGCCCTAGCCGCACAGGAACAATGTCCATTTTACTTGCATACTCTTCTACCAGCCAGCGCGGCAAGGCTGCTACACCTCTACAGCTGGCCACCATCTGTAGCATAATGTCTGTCGTTTCAATGATCTTATGACGTTTAGGAGTAATGCCAACGGGCTGTAAAAATTGAGTATAGATATCCAATCGATCAGTTTCTACCGGATAAGTGATCAATACCTCGCTACTCAATTGTTGCGGCTCGACATATGTTGCCAAAGCGAGCAAATGCTGGCGACTCACCACGAGCACCTGCTCGTAGTTGAACACTGGCTCAAAGTGTAGTCCTCGCTTGTATAGCGGATCTGGCGTAACTAGTAAATCGATCTCATGACCAAATAACGCACCGATGCCCCCAAATTGAAATTTCTGTTTGACATCTACATCTACATCCGGCCATTGTGTCAAATAAGGCGATACCACCTTGAGCAACCACTGATAGCAAGGATGACATTCTATCCCGATGCGTAACGTACCGCGTTCTCCCTTTGCAAATTGACGCATGCGCTCTTCTGCATGGTCCAGTTGTGGCAACAGCCGGTTTGCGACTGCCAACAGATACTGGCCAGCCTGGGTTAGTCGGAGGCGATGCCCTTCTCGCAACCATATATTCGTGCCGAATTTCTGCTCGAGTTTCTTCATTGCATGGCTCAAGGCGGATTGGGTCAAGCACAACATGCGCGCAGCTTCTGTAAGGGAACCTTGTCGATCAACCTCTCGAATAATAGCCAAGTGAATTCTTTCGAGCATAGTATATGAATAAAATTAATTGATTATTGAAATATTATCATTTTACTTCATCAATTAACGCATCTACCATGTTTCTTTTTTTCAAATGATTCAAAGAAAAGGTAAAGGTAATATGGTCACCACGCATAATTTAGGCTTTCCACGCATTGGCGCTAAACGTGAATTGAAATTTGCCCTTGAGTCCTACTGGAATGGACAATCCTCCCGAGAAGAACTTGAGATGGTCGGTACGCAGCTACGCCAACGCCACTGGCAGAATCAATCCAAGCTGGACTTGGTCCCGATCGGCGATTTCGCTTTCTATGATCACATACTGGACATGAGCTTTATACTGGGCAATCTACCCGAGCGCGTGCAAAGCTTCCATGGCAATGCGCTTGACAACTATTTCCGTGTTGCACGCGGACGCTCAGCCCAAACGACAGAAGAGCACGGTGCTTGCTGCAGCAGTGTACAGGCAGGAGAAATGACAAAGTGGTTTGATACCAATTATCATTATATTGTCCCTGAGTTTACCGCCGAAACCACTTTCTCTTTAGATGCTTCGCGTCTGCTGGCACAAATCATAGAAGCCAGGAACCAGGGGATCAAAGCCAAACCCGTACTCATCGGCCCGGTCACCTATTTATGGCTCGGTAAGGCGAAGGACAATTCCAACAAGCTTGCTCTACTGGAAAAACTATTGCCCGTCTATGCCGAATTGCTGGATCAACTGGCGGCACAGGGCGTGGAATGGATACAAATGGATGAGCCGGTACTCGTCACTGAACTCGATCCTGATTGGCAGCATGCTTTTACCCTTGCCTATCATCACCTCAAAACCAACCGCGTCAAGCTACTCATTGCCAGTTATTTCGGACAGTTACAGGAAAATCTACATCTCGCCAGCACGCTGCCAGTCGCAGGCTTTCACCTGGACGCTATCAATGCACGCGATGAAGTTATTCCTCTACTTAACCTGCTGTCTTCTTATAAAGTCCTGTCGCTGGGCGTAATCAACGGTCGCAACATCTGGAAGACTGACCTGAATGACGTGCTCGATTGGTTAAAACCCATACATGATACGCTGGGCGATCGCCTCTGGATCGCACCGTCATGCTCACTGCTGCACGTACCTGTGGACCTCGACAGCGAGCAGAAGCTTGACACCGAGATTCGTTCCTGGCTCTCCTTTGCGCTGCAAAAGCAAGATGAACTCAAAGTGTTGGCGATCGCGCTAAATCAGGGTCGTGATGCGGTCAAGGCAGAACTGGCAGCCAACCAGACCGCCATTGATTCACGCCGTGCCTCTCAGCGGGTAAACAACCCGGCAGTCAAGGCCGCCGCTGCCAACATTACCCCGGAACTGGGCAAGCGCAAGAGCCCGTATGCGATACGAACAACAAAACAGGCTGCCCTGCTGAATCTGCCAGTCTACCCAACCACCACGATTGGTTCGTTCCCGCAAACCGCCGAAATTCGCCGGGCGCGAAGCCAGTTCAAAAGCGGTGAACTGGATGAAGCCGACTACAAAGCAGCCATGTGTGCTGAAATCGCCCATGCTGTGCGCGAGCAGGAGGCACTTGGCCTGGATGTGCTGGTGCATGGCGAAGCCGAACGCAATGATATGGTGGAATATTTTGGTGAACAGCTTGAAGGGTATGCCTTCAGCCAATTTGGCTGGGTTCAGTCTTACGGCTCACGCTGCGTGAAACCACCGATCCTGTTCGGCGATATCCGCCGTCCAAAGGCTATGACCGTTGAATGGATCCAATACGCACAGTCACTGACAGATAAACCGATGAAAGGCATGCTGACCGGCCCGGTAACCATGTTGAACTGGTCCTTTGTGCGGGACGACCAGCCACGCTCGGCATCCTGTTATCAACTTGCTCTGGCAATTCGCGAGGAAGTATTGGACTTGGAAAAGGCCGGCGTGCGGATCATTCAGATCGATGAAGCCGCTCTGCGTGAAGGCCTGCCACTGCGCAAAAAGGAATGGCAGCAGTACCTCGACTGGGCAATAGAATCGTTCCGTATAGCGGCCAATGGTGTCTCTGATGAAACCCAGATCCATACTCACATGTGCTACTCAGAGTTCAATGACATCATTGCGTCGATCGCTGGCATGGATGCGGATGTAATCACGATTGAAACCTCGCGCTCCGACATGGAGCTGCTCGATGCATTTGACAGCTTTAAATATCCCAATGAGATTGGACCGGGCGTGTATGACATCCACTCTCCGAACATTCCGACCGAATCACACATCATTAATCTGATGAAGAAGGCTGGCGAGCGCATCCCGGCCAAACGACTATGGGTGAATCCGGATTGCGGTCTCAAGACGCGGCAATGGGAAGAGGTCACCCAGGCGTTAACCAATATGGTTAACGCCGCCAAGAACTTGCGTGCGACTGGATTAATTTAGATCAACTGACTTTATCAGCACAGACACGACGATACATATTATATATCGTCGTGCTTTTTGTCCCAGAAGCACATTCTTTTAAAGTAACCTTGCTTCTTCGGGTAGGTCACGGCAGCCCTGAGTATATGGACATGCAGTGGTTCCGGGAATCAGTACCTGAAGTGTTAATGCGGCAGAGTTCCAAATGTAGTGTATAGGTTGCATGGTAAATCGTTTAGAATGTTGCGCAAGTCAACCGAAAAATCATTCTTATCAGAAATTTTATACAGCAGCAAAAAGATCTTTTTACGCACGCACAAAAGGGCCAGGTCCAGAATCAAGAATTCTTGTTCTTGCGAACAATAACCCCAATCGTCGTTGGGTGCAATTGATAAAACTCTCCGATTTCTCGCTGGCTGTATGCACCTGTTTTGTAAGCAGCGACAATCGCCGTTTTGCGATCTTTGTGTTGCGCAGCAATTTCAGACAAAGGTTTTGCAATCGGTCGCTTTTGCTGCTGAGGTATATTTAAATCGTCTTTTTCCTTCCCAATTCTTTTCTGCATTTCAGTTACGAAAGCTTCATCCCCTAAATAAATCTGACCTTTCAAATTCGACCATATTTCAGGTTGATGCTGCACGCCTTTCAGGACAAATTGCCGATATTGCTCCATTGCAATTATTCTTTGCTTGCCAAACAAAGATAATATCCAGTCCGTTGTTAACCATTCAGGTCTTGGTACATCTCCTACCATTGCCAGATAGCTGCTCCACGGCCAGTCTTCAAGCCGATTGACCATACCTTTGGCTCTTAGCGGATTCAAAACGACATAGCGGGAAAGCTCGAGCAAATAACGATCTTTATTCACCAGGATTGCTTTGTATCGTCCTTGAAAAAGATGGCCGCTACGTCCATGTCGTCGATTCGACGCCTGGGTATAAACGCCATTGAGCTGCCGCATACTCTTTGACAAATTCCCGTCAAGCGTTTCAATGATGAGATGATAATGATTATCCATCAGACAATAGCCATGACACAACCAGTTGTAATCAACAACAACCGTTCCAAGGATTTCTAAAAACCTTAGCCGGTCATCATCGTCTTCATAAATGTTTTCGCGGCGATCTCCACGCGATGTCACGTGATAAAGCGCATTCGGAAATTCTAAACGGAGTGGTCTTGACATAGTTTGTATGTATACACTTATTTTTCTTGATTCGCGACCTGACCCCATTCTTTGTGCATCTTCACATCCACGCTGCTCTCACGTGGCGAAAACTCCATCTGGGTAGCCCAATAGAAGATTCATAAAGACTAAAGGCAAGAAAGAAAAATTTATGAACAGGAATTCCGCAATTGTTAGGATAGATCAAATTTCTATTCCTAATTGCTAGCGATATCGCGATATAAGACAAACCTTGGTCACTGGAAATCAATGATATATTTGTAACATTAATTAAGCTAGATAGTTGTTAGCTCAAAATAAGTATAAATAGCCTATACCCTGATTTCCTATTTAGTGATATTCTCAGGTAGGCTCACGAATGCGGGATTAAAATTTGTAGAAGTTATTATTTCTCTAAGTCTTCTGAAAATTGAATGAAAACTAGAAAAGTCAAAATTATTAGCGAACCCTGGATCGCTCTCAACTAAATTAGCAAACTCTGCTTTAGAATGAATCCAGTCATGCTGACCTATGTTCTGATCATAGATTTTTTTTGAATTTTCTTCACTTAAATTAACATTATTCCGTTTAACTAGGTTTCTTTCACTCGGTTTTGCTGCACTCTGATGAATATACACCTCATTATCAAAATATAATCGTTTTCCGTTTTTTTCCTTCTTAAGGTCGCTATCTTGATAAAAAAACTCAATAGAAATTTGAGTATATTGTTCTCGCCCAGGTGGAACAGGTAAGCAAAATGCGAACACATTGTTTCCATATATCTTATATGCTCTCCCATCCTTTTCTATATCTGCAACTATGGATTCCACATCTCTATCAAAAATCCCAATTATTTTTCTAGATTGAGATACTTTTGACAATTGTTCCAATAGCGACTTCAACTTCGAGTCTCCCCAGCTCTCAGTGAGAACGAAGAATTGAAATTCAAGATCATTAATATTCAATCGACTCATTGCAGACTTTAAATGTTGTACGTCTGTTTTACCTTCAGTAATGACAAGAGGAACATTTCCGTTTCTTATTTTTTCTTCTAGAGAAGAATACAGCTCTTTGAATCTATCGTTCTCGCCAATCATCATTCTATAAACTTCAGTATAAAGCTCGTTCGTAGTCGGATCTTTAGATATTCCAAAAGTTTCTAAATCGACAATTTTTGCACGTTCTGATGCAATCTCAGCGAGACCCATGCTTAGAAACGGTGAATGAGAGCTTATGATAAACTGTATATTTGGAAACAATGTGAGTAACGTTGGTAGAATTTCTTTTTGTAGCCTGATATGCAAATGTTTATCAATTTCGTCAACAAGAACAATTCCAGAAATTGCTTCAAGTGGCTTGTCTTTAGAAATATTATCAGCCTGTCTGATTAATTCACCGAATAAACACAGCATAGAAGACTCGCCTGAGGAAATATTGAAAATTGACGGGTATAGAGTTTCTTGGTCATTTTCGCAGTTTTTAACTACCTGTATCCTAACGCTGCCTAATCCCCGTGGGCCAACTCCAAATCTCAAGAAATCACAGTCCTTTGAGACAATTGAATTGGTTAATATTTTGTTTAAATTATGAAATAATAACTGATCCTTAGCATTTTCATTGTCAATTCTCATGTCAAGTACAATATCCATGATCCAATTTGCGAGCTGTGGTAGTCCTGATACAACTTCAATCGGATTTGCTAGATATCCGTTAAACCTCGATCTTTTCGTGAAATTTAGTTCTATTTTATAAGGATCGTTCAGATAGGCAGGAGACTCGTGTCGATATGCTGGGAAATATGTTAATAAGTTATATCTAAAAATCTCTTCAATTTTTTTTTGGTCAAGTTTTGGAAAAATCATCCTCACAAAATTCGATTGATCCAAGTAATTTTTCAGTTCACTGAAAGGAATTTTATTATCTGGCAATTCGAAAGCGTTGTACTCAACCTCGGTTAATGCATTTCTTACGTTAGCGTAATCGACGATATCTCCGCTCGACGTTATGAATCTTAGATATGCAAGCGATGGTTTAGTGAAGTCAAGATTCTCAATAAATGATGAAACCCGATAAAGGTCGTTCTCTTTTCCCTCATATTCATTTAGAAAGAATGGTCTTGCTATCTCATGAAAGGCGTCAACGATATGAGATAGGATGGTTGTCTTACCTCGACCATTAATTGCAGTCAAAACCGCAATTTCGTTTTTATCGAAATTTAGCTTAAGACTCTTAAACGGTGCTCGATTATAAAATACTGCAGTACTCAGATATAACTTCATTATTCTTGAGAATCCAAAGTTAGGAATGCTTAATTAAAAACTATCTTATATACCGTTCAAATAACATGTAAAGCTACAATATATAGATATAAATATATTATTTATATTGAGAACTATCAAAATAATAGTTAAAAATTATGGAATATGCATAAAGAAGCAATATTATACAAGATACTAATTTTCATAACCTAATCAACGCTTGATTGTCTCATTGAATAGGTTTAATCTCATAGTTGATTAATAACTCCCAAATACCCTAGAAAATGCAGCAAATTGACACAAAATTAGCACAGGTAAAAGTTATATGATTGATTTATTAGAAATAACTGAAGGTTCAATTCCCGCCGCCTCCACCAACACCAAAAACCAACCCTTCATCCGGTTGGTTTTTTTGCCTTCTCTCGCGGGTTCGCAGGGATTCTTAAGGGTTCTTGCGTATTTTAAAGTTTCAAGAAATCCTCCAAATTCGCTCATTTTTTCTCTCTTAGCACCATTTTTCTCTCTAGTGTCGCTACCAAGAAATGTGTGAAATCCGCAATGGATTAAAATAACATTGTTAAACATCAATAAGTTAAAATCGGACTAATCAATTAGTTTTTTATTAGTATTAGTAGGCGAAGGAAACAGCTTATGAGCGATACAGAAAACCAGGGTCTCGCTCATTTTTTCCTTTTATCCTTAATACGCTGATTCTGAGTGTCTACTTCGAACAAGCCAATGGCCTTGATGAGGTCGCTGAATTTTGCGTAACTATAATTGCGCGAGTCGAATGCCGAGAAGTTCTTCACAATATGTTTTTTCACCTCACCCATGTGAGCAAAACCGTCTTCATCGGAAAGCGCTTCAATTGCAGAACGGATCAGTGATACCAGTTTGGTATCCATCGCCAGCTCCCTGGAGCTTTTCTTGGTGTCGGGTGTGGCTGCAGCTTCGCTCGAAGATGTCACAGATTTTGTGGTTTTCTTTTTCGAGCTTGCTTTGGATTTGCTAGAAATGTCTTCCGTTTGTGTCGAAAGGCTGTTTTCACTTTCGACCTGTTTGTTTTGCGAGAGAATTTCGAAATATTTGAATTCATTGCAGGCGGCTTGCAGCGATTCTGGTGTTTTTTTCTCACCAAATCCGTAGACCAGTTTACCGGATTCGCGGAATCGAATTGCTAGTCTGGTGAAATCGCTATCGCTGGAAACGATGCAAAAACCATCCAGTGGAGCTGTGTAGAGCAGATCCATGGCGTCAATAATCAACGCGCTATCCGTTGCATTCTTGCCTTTGGTGTTAGCATATTGCTGAACGGGTTGAATGGCGTGTTTAGGCAGAATTTCCTTCCAACGGCTCAGTTGATTTTGTGTCCAGTCACCATAAATACGTCTGACACTCGCATCTCCAAATTTTGATATTTCCTCGAACAATTCATCAATGAGGTCAATCACCTTGAAGGTGTTATCTGCATCAATCAGTACTGCCAATCTCAAATTGTTGCTCTCGTTGCTCATAGGTTTGTTCGAAGGTAATCAAGACCTGGAGTGAACATGTTCATGGGAGAATTCCTGAAGTTATCTGAAGGTGAAAGTTTACTGGCAATACGGCATATATTTCAACTGGCGTCAGCGACAAGCTGACGCCAGTTGAAATGGACAAGCACGATTCTTCATTAGTCTCGATGTCAACCTGGTGGTAGAGTACGCGACCGCCCAACTTCAGGAACTTTGGACCGATTCCCCTGCTACGTCGGTGTTCGAGGATTGCCTCGCTGCTGTGCCAACAAGCAGTCAATTGCTTCTGGTTGAGATGAACTACTTCCATTTTAGTTTCCTTCTCAATGGGCTAGCAAGGTTCTATAAAGGTACTGCTCAGCTTATGAATCAAGCATTATGGTGACTTGACAACAGATTGAGTGATGATGCTGCTCTAATCTATCAGGAGACTGCTATGACCACACTTTCACCCCCACACTCGTTGCCGACAGCCGAAGAGGTTGCTATCGCTCGCGAAAGCGGCCGGGCACTATCTTCCTACTTGCAGACCCGGGCAGAAACCCAACAGATCGAAATCGTCGACGACAAAGGTGCCACCCATCCAGTTCGTGTGCCAGTGTTAGCGCTGCGACTGCTCGTAGATGTTCTGACCGAAATCGGTGAAGGCAATGCGGTCAGCATCATTCCGATTCACGCTGAACTCACTACTCAAGAAGCAGCAGATGTACTCAACGTTTCGCGTCCGTTCCTTGTGCAGTTGCTAGAACATGGAAAGATCCCATTCCACAAGATCGGCACACACCGCCGCGTCCGCTACCAGGATGTAATCGCTTACAAAGAGCGAATCGATGCAGAACGCAGCAAAACCCTCGATGCGCTGGCCGAACAAGCTCAAGTGCTCAAGATGGGGTACGAATGAATGAGTTCGCACTTCACTGTCATCTACGACGCGTGCGTACTTTATCCGGCACCATTACACGACTTCCTGATGCGACTGGCTTTGACGGATTTATACCGGGCGCGCTGGACTGATATGATCCACGATGAGTGGATACGCAACGTTCTCAAGCAAGCGGCCAGCGGCAGAACTGAGGTGGCCAAGTACAGAACGCTCATGTCCAACAAAGATCGAAAGCGGCAAATAGTGCCGCAAATAGGTCGCAGGAAGATAATTCTCCAGAAAAGGACTGACTGATGAAGATGTGCCACGCAAACCAAGATTAATGACAGTGCCAATACCTTCCAGAGACATATGATGTTGGATATTTTCGAAATCATGCACCATGGTAGAGCGCATCGGATTATCGGTGATGGAATAATCTCATTTCATATTGGAAGAGACTAGCGCCGTAGTTTTTCACTGCCACTCTTTATAATAGTTTAGCTCAAAGACTAAATTCCCATTAGGGGTTGTCTGTTTAAACTGTGCGACATAAGTTGATTGTTTACCATTCTCATGTTCTTTTTTAATAGCTGGAATTTCTAATATACCTGTATCTAACGAATAGTATGGAATGTCATTAAGATAAACATCATCAGCTAAAGATAACTCCTTAAGTTGAGTCACATGATACAGGAGAGAGTTTTGCTCTGCAGTAATTTGTTCCATTCGAACAGAGTATATCTTGCTAGCAACATCTTGCCCTTCAATACGCACATAAGGTAAGTTTATGGCACCTGCCGACTCGATCTTTGCATGTTCACCTGATTCGTAACCATCGCTTAGGGTCCTCATAAAAGCAACAATATCATCTACTTCTTGATCAGATAAACCTAGATTACCTAATTCCTCAGTGTTCATAGTTGCTGCAATTTCTGGTTTAGGCCATTTTCCATCAATATCCCGCGTGTTATAAAAATCAACTACTTCTCTTAAGCTAGTAAACACACCGTTATGCATGTAATTCTAATTTGCGCTAGAAACTGCATTAATAATCCAATCCCAGCCGGCTATACTTTTGATTAAAGCAGGAACATTTTCGAGATCATATAAAGCGCCAACCAAATGATTCTCGAGCGCATCGATGC